>JAYSOO010000112.1:0-6284 GCA_043722755.1 Candidatus Parcubacteria bacterium | reverse complement strand
GGTTTGCCAACAGTGAAGACTTTAAAAGATTTTATCCAACCCAGCTTATGGAAACAGGGAGAGATCTGATATTTAAATGGGTACCGCGTATGGTTATATTTGGGCTGTATTTAACTGGTGAAGTACCGTTTAAGGACGTATATATGCATGGAATGGTTCTTGATTCAAAAGGGCAAAAAATGAGTAAATCAAAAGGAAACGTAATGTCACCAATCGATCTAGCAGACGAATTTGGTATGGATGCGCTTCGCATGTCTTTGGTTATCGGCAACGCTCCCGGCCATGACATTCCTCTGTCAAATGAAAAAGTTAAGGCTTATAAAAAATTCGTAAATAAGCTGTGGAACATCGCACGTTTTGTTTTGGAAAACACAACAGATGAAGACAATAATATTGACATGTCTATTTACAACGTGCACGTAGAAAATTTTAAAAAAATAAAATACAATATTACAAAAAATATAGATAGTTATCAACTGCATCTAGCATCTGAAGAATTGTATCAATACGTGTGGCATGAATATGCCGATGTTGTTATCGAAGAAATAAAAAAAGATTTAAGTTCTGAAAATAAAAAAGTACTGAGATATTTATTTAAGCAGATTTTGATTATTTCTCATCCCTTTATGCCGTTCGTAACTGAAGAAATATGGAGCGATTTTACGGATATATCAAATGATAATTTATTATTGGTCCAAGATTGGGAATAAATACTACCCCGATGTATAGCATCGAGGTATCACATGGAACGAACTAAGTTCGTCTATGGTTCGGAAACAAAAGTTTTTTACTTTTGTTTTTCTCACTCTACGTCGTTAATAAAAAAAACCCATGACAGCGGGACCTGTCGGGTTGTGTGTTTTTTACTCTATGAATGAGTGTCGTTTATCCCATTCCTGCAGAAGTCGACAATATGACCTGTCTATCTGGTTTTCTTCAAACTTTATGACCCAGATTGCTGATTGACCGTTGATAAGTGCTCTTACAAAGAAAAACTTTTTATAGTCGTGTCTGTAAGTTCTGATGGTTTTTGTGTAAAATATCAGCGATTCCAACCTTGACTTTGATGGTTCCCCAAGGGGTGTCATACCATAATCATAGATTTTGATTGGACCTGTCAAAGCACGTTGGGCGTTTTTTCGTTTATTTTTCAGTCTATTTAGTTCTTTTTGAGTCATCATGTTTGGTGGGTTAAAGGTGCAGTATATAAATACCATAACACAAAAAATAATATAAATACATAGTACAGAACTCTCAAACCTAAACCTGAAAACATGATATAATCTTAGCTAATGACTCAAGATCAAGCATTACAAATCCTCAAAACAGGCACCTCAGTATTCTTAACAGGAGAACCTGGGTCTGGTAAATCATACACCATAAAAACATATATAGATTATCTCATAGGCAAGGGAATAACTCCTTCTGTGACGGCTTCTACAGGCATAGCTGCCACTCATATAGGAGGAATGACGATACATTCATGGTCTGGATTGGGTATAAAATCCGAGCTCTCTATTTATGATTTGGAGGCAATGCTTGAGAAAGAATATATCGTAAAAAGGGTTGGTAAAGCCAAGGTTTTAATAATTGACGAAATCTCAATGTTATCATCAAATACTTTAGATATGATCGAGCGAGTATGCTCATTTATAAGACACAATGAATCCAAGCCTTTTGGAGGACTTCAGATTATTTTTGTCGGAGACTTTTTTCAATTGCCTCCGATCATAAAAGCTACAGAGCGAACATCTACGCTCGAAATGTTTGAAAATTCACAACTGGCTTTCAACGCGCCAGCTTGGACTAAGACAAATCCTGTCGTATGCTATCTTACTGAGCAGCACAGGCAAAGCGATAAGGAGTTTATGTCTGTTTTAAAAAACATTAGAGAAAATAAAGTTGATACCGAGGTTCATAATATTTTACAAAAAAGAATCTTAAATAAAAAAACTGACAGTGAGAACATGGAGAAAGTTACAAAACTATATTCTCACAATATCCACGTAGATAAGGTAAATAATCTGGAGCTAGGTTTGATCAGTGATAAGGTCAAGATTTTTGAAATGACTAAAATCGGCAAGGATTTTATCGTCGATAATCTTGTAAAAAATTGTTTGTCTCCATATAAGCTTGAGCTTAAAAAAGGGGCCAAAGTTATGTGTACAAAAAATAATCCAGAAAAAGGCTTTGTAAATGGTTCGGTGGGCGAAGTTGTGCGATTTTCTAAAACAACTACATTTCCAGTTATAAAGTTTGTTAGCGAAAAAGGTTATACGAGGGAAGTGGAGATTGAACCTATGGAATGGTCAATTGATGACGGGGGTAAAAAAGTTGCGACTATAAAGCAGGTTCCTTTGCGACTGGCATGGGCCATGACGATCCATAAGTCCCAAGGAATGTCACTCGATGAAGCGATGATGGACATATCAAATGTTTTTGAATATGGTCAAGGCTATGTAGCATTATCTCGAGTCCGCACTCTCAGAGGCTTGCATCTTATCGGCTATAACGAGATGGCTTTAAAAGTTCATCCTGAAGTATTGGAGAAAGATATCGAGTTTAAAGAAAAATCAGAAGATGCTGATTATGAGTTCAGTAAATTAATGCCTAAAGAATTGAATACGATTCATGATAATTATATCACAACTATCGCACCAACAGGGAATGAGTCAAAAGAAAAGTCGTCTTATTTTGCATATAAAAAGAGTGCTAAAAAAAGTTCAGGATTTGCCAAAAAACCTAAAGCTAAAAAAGATCAAAGTTACGATATGGACGGAGATGTTGATTATGGATTCGAAGAAGTGATATACTAGATACATATGGCTAAAGGAGAATTTAGAGACAAAAAAAATAAACAAACAAAAAAACCTAAAAAAGATAAGCTGCCAAAAGCTTAGTGTTCATTTTGGGAAAAATTTTTTGAATAATAGAAAAACTCCCGCTCTCATTGAATGAACAATGAGGGGAGTTAATTTTTATCTGACTATGAAGTTGTTTGATTTTTTTGATTCTTCCTCGAACATGGCAAGTCTTTTCAAAAAATCCAAAACTTCCTGCAGACCTCTGGATATCTTTTTTTCTGGTTTCTTTTTCATGATTAGTGTTTGGTTCTGACTTTCTAATCATACTACATAACTCAATTAATATGTAGTATAATAAACTGTATATGCAGAATATGGAAAAAGAAAAGGAATTCATCATAAAAGAATTTAAAGCCGGCGAAGACTATATCAGAAAGCTAGGACCAGGTATTATCACCGGCGCATCAGACGACGATCCTTCAGGAATAGCGACATATTCTCAAGCAGGAGCTCAGTATGGAACAGGTTTATTGTGGCTTGCGGCGTGGACTTTTCCTTTGATGGCAATGATACAAGAGATGTGTGCGCGTGTAGCGCTGGTTACAGGACAAGGCTTGGCAGCAAACATAAAGGTATCATATTCTAAAAAGGTACTATATATATGTACCTTTTTACTTTTTATAGCCAATACATTGAACATTGGTGCTGACCTAGGAGCTATGGCTAAGGCTGTGCAATTGATATTTCCAGGATGGTCATTCGTATTTCTTGTGATTTTTATTGGCCTTTTTGGATTGGTTTTAGAGATAATAATTCCATACAGACAGTATGCAAAATATTTAAAATGGTTAGTGATAAGCTTGTTTTCATATGTTGTAACAGGCTTGATTATTGATATGGATTGGGGAGATCTTTTTATAAACGGAATTGTTCCTCATGTAGAATTTACAAAAGCTCAATTATTTTTAATAACGGGAATTTTAGGTACGACAATTTCTCCATATCTTTTCTTTTGGCAAACCTCACAAGAGGTTGAGGCTCAGATCGCAGATGGAAAATTGACGCCAGAGTCTAGATTGGGTACAAATAAGGCAGAGATAAAAGAAATGCGACAAGATGTATGGACTGGGATGTTTTTGTCAAACATGGTGATGTTCTTTATCATTGCAGTGTGTGCCAACACACTGTTCGTCAATGGTATAACAGATATACATAGTGCTTCTGATGCAGCTCGAGCCTTGGAGCCTTTTGCTGGGCCATTTGCCACCTTATTATTTGCTCTCGGCATCATCGGAACAGGACTTTTGGCCGTACCTGTCCTCGCTGGATCTACCGCTTATGCAATTTCAGAAAGTTTGGGCTGGAAAGAAGGTCTTTATTGGAAACTGAAAGAGGCCAGAGCATTCTACGGCGTTATCATAGCCTCTATAATAATAGGTATTCTGATAAATTTTACAGGCATTGATCCTATAAAAGCACTTATATATTCAGCCATAGCAAACGGTATTATTGCGCCCGTTATAATCATATGCATAGTACACATCAGCTCAAGTCAGAAAATTATGGGAGAATTTAAAAACTCAAAACTTACAAATACGATCGGATGGATTGTGGCATTTCTGATGGGTATAACTGCTATAGCGACTATTGTAGCGATGTTTGTGTAGATAAAAAAATTGGCAAAGAAATTCCCCCAGTCAGTGAGTCGAATTGCTGATTAAATTGTGTAATTGATTATATTATTTGTCAAGTCGAGCAAAATTTGGCAAAATAGGGGACTCCTGTCCGATTTAAGAGGTACTTGAGTATGACCAAAAGACTCTCTGGAGGCCAAAGTTAGGCCAGGGTTTTATAAGAATAATTCAGATTTGGTCGAATTTGAGAAATTTTGAAAAAATCCAGAAAAACTACAAAAATTTATATTTTGCTACTATAACCGAAATCTGTAATTATCTAAGGTCAAAATATACAAAACAAAATGATCGTAGAAAGAATAAGAAATCCGGAGAATGACTGCATACACAATGTATCTTTTATTTAAGCATACGTAATGTCGCAAAAGATATATTGTGCGACATTGTTTACTTTCGAACGATAGTGAGTTAGTAAACAAGGAGTACCTCTTGTGGTGAGACATTGTTTACTTTCGAACGATAGTGAGTTAGTAAACAAGAAGTACCCTTGTTCGACTTATTATGCCAAGTCTAACTGAATGTAAAACCTAGAACCTTTGCCTTTTCCATCTGATTCAGCCCAAGCATTACCGTTATGAGCCTTTAAAATCTCCCCTGCTACATATAACCCTAGCCCAGTACCTAAGATATTGATCTTGGAAGCTTCTGGAGCTCTCACAAATTTGTGAAAGAGAGTCGGTAGGACATCTAATTCGATTCCGACCCCTGTGTCTTGTACCTTAACTAAAACTTTATTATTTTCAACTTTACTTATATATATATCTATATGACCTGCCTGCGTATACTTGATAGCATTATCGATAACATTTAAAAATACCTGTTTGATCTTTCCTTCGTCTACATTCACTCTGTATGTTGTTGCGGTGTCATAATTTAAGGTTACAACCAATCCTATACGGTCAGCCATGTTCTTTACGCCAGCAATAACTTCTTTTAAAAGCACAGGTAAATCAAAAATAGAAAAATTGTATTGCATCCTCCCCTGCTCAATTTGAGAAATATTTAAATAATCCTCAACAATCATTGTAAGATCTGTTGTTGATCTGGAAATTTTAACTATTGCATCTTCAACTTCTGGATTATTTACCTTACCGAAAGTTCCATCGAGTATCATCGATGAGTACCCTTTCATTGCAGTCAGTGGAGCGCGTAGCTGGTGGGTTGCGAGGGACATAAACTCTGACTTCTTTTTATCCAAAGCTTTTAAGTCAATATTAGTTTTTTCCAATATCTGATTCAAGCCAGTTATATTACTAACCAACTTATCATCCTTTTCACGTAAGACTGTCTCTCTTTGAACAGCTTTGATAATAAGGATACCGCTTATTATTATCAATACTAATACAACAGAATCAATAACACGATCTGCATTTGTTCTGTCAAAAAATATTTTAACAAGTAAAAGCATCCATGTTGCAAGCGTTAAAAATTCGGTGGAGACAAGTTTGATATCAAAAAAACCGTATCTAATAATCGAATAGGTTATCGTCAAGAGCATGTATCCGCTGAAAAATGGACCCGCCCAAAACAGACCAAACTTTCCCAAAGTTGGCATGATCAAGCTTACGGCCAATGCTAAAATACTCGCAAAACAAATACTCGAAAATATTATCTGCACCTGCTTTTTCTCCACCCCGACAAGCTCCCTGTGTTTTTTAAACATCACAATAAAGGCTATTGAAAAATATGATGCAATATAAAGAAATAACGTGTAGTAGGCAGGGCCAAAGATTATCGATCTATAATCGGTGTTAATAACTATGTCTTTTATGACCGCGTTTGGTAT
>JAYSOO010000111.1:0-6335 GCA_043722755.1 Candidatus Parcubacteria bacterium | reverse complement strand
ATGTGGAGCTATAAATGTTAATACTAGGCCTAGAATGATTATTTTTTTCATATATTTATTGTTTAGTTGTGTTATTCAGTACACATTTTACATTTATACTGTTCTTGTATTTTTCTTCAATACTTAAATTTGCACCTGAATCTGGGACATTTCCAACTTCATTACCTGTAGGGCTACTTACATCACTAATCGTATAACCATCTTTACAATATACCCACAATAAATCTGCGGGGTTGTTAAAGGAGGTACTAACATAGTCTTCTATTGGGATTAAGTACTCTCCCCGGTCATCTAAGGTATAAGCTGATTGATTTATAACTCTTGAACCGACTCCACCAACCTGAATAACACTAATTTCATATTTCTCTGGTAACTTATTAGTATAATTACTCGCATCTTTATTGTCTTGTATTTCTACTGGATTGCTTTTAAACCGAGTGGTTGCTGTGTTTTCTGGTGGTTCAGTAAATGAACCATATTTTTGAGCATTGTCCAATGGTTTAGATAATATAAATGTAATTGCTATACCTATTAAAATTATCAACACCTCAAACTTTGAAAATTTCTTATTAGAATTTTTATTATTAATTTTTGAATTATTAAACTTTATTACGTTTTGAATATATAGTAATGGTAGAGTACCTAAGAATATCACCAGTAAGTACATATATATTCGGTTACTAGATAGATCTACCTGAGAAACCGCTCTTAATCCCACAAAGGACAATATGTAAATCAGTGCCAAGGTTCCAGCGGAAAAGAAATTCTTAAAGCCATGCTTTTTTGCAGAATCTATCACTTTTTCAAAAAATGGAAGGCTGTAAAATACTACGAATGATCTGGGTAAGGGAGAAATCTCCGTACCCTCAGCCTTTTTGATCAATTGCCAGTTCTTGTAAAACCAAAAGATTGGATACATACCAAATGTTAGTGTTGAAAGTATTGCGAAACGCACAGGTGGAATATAATAAAAATCAATATTAGTAATTTTATTTTCAATATTTTCTTTTTCTGCAACATGCCCGCAGTTGCTACAAAATTTAGCGTCATTTGATAATTCCGCCTTGCATTTTTTACAGTTCATATATTTTGTTTATTATTTTAATTAATATCAGTCAGACCCAATTATATTTAAAACAATGCATCCAAAAATAAAAACCCCTATAGCGGTCCAGATTCCTCCCTCTAAGGCAATAATGCTAAGAATAACGACTACAATCCATTTCATAAATTTGTTGTTTTATATATTAAAAAAGGGTAGCTAAGGTTCTCCTATAACAGAATACCTTGAAGCACCCCATCACAGACTTAGCTACCCGTTTATACCTACGATGAGGCACAAACAGGAAAAAGTCCTGTTGGGTAATTGCTATAGGTGAACAATTAAAATATACCACAATATTCCAGGATTGTTTAGTGTGTGCTATATTGCTCACAACGTTCACATGTCCGCTTGGTATCTATGGATGTGTTGATATTAGTGTGGTATATATTGAATATATGTATATAAATGAATATGAGAAAAAATCTTTAATAAATCACTATGATAGGTGTATAGAAACAAAAAAGGACAAAGATTTCTTTATTGCTTTGTTTGACTATGTTGAATTTATCGAAAATACTTCATCTGTATCAAAAATAGCCTTAGCGATAATAAACAAAGGTAACACTGAAAGGGAAATTTTAAAGAAACATGAAGACGAAGTTGTTTCTGAATTGGTTAAAGTCAGAAATGAATTATCTTATATTATAAAAAAAGAAGGTATTGAAAACTCTATAAACATAAAAGATTTTGATTTTTTTGATCAGCTCATAGAAGGAACAGCCAGAACACAAGATAAAGTTAAATATCTTTATAACTGCTTAATTTATGTTATAGAGGAGTTTATTAGTCAGGGTTTGGTAAATAAAGTTTTAAAATACATAGTTTTTAAGGAAAATACTAACAATAAAAATATAAAAAGATACGATATATCTGGTAAATATGATCAATATATATCATGCAGAAAAGATGTTATACTAAAAAGTGAAATTGATTTGTGGGGAAATCTGGATGAAGTCCTCCATATAATCAGATATCTTAAAATTGATTTAGATTATGTATATAAAAACAATATAGACGGCTTTTTGTATAAATTTGATGAAATGAGTATAAAGAATGAGTGGAATAATTTAGATAATGTACAAAATAAAATTACCTTCAAAAGAGAAAGGTTGCAAACATGTCTCGAGAGGTTGCATCTTCATATTCTCGATAAAATAGAAATGTATACTGTGATAAAAAAAGAAAAAGATGTTGTTGAATATTCTTTTAATAAAAAAGAATCTTGTCTTTACTTATGTTTTAAGGAGAAAAGATTATCTTTTAAAAATTTTAGAGGAAATTTTGTAAATGAATTAATTATGGGTAAGTTTAAAAAAAATAAAAGTAAAACACCTTCTGAATACAGTAGAGCAAAAGAAGCAATAAATAAAAGATTTACTAAAAACTTTGATTTTCAAACAGATTTTATTATTTCCAATAATGGGTATAAGATTGATGAAAAATTTGAATTAACGCCAAAAACCTAGTTTACACACTGTTTACACTTTTTTGTAGTAAAAATACTCTTATAAAATAAGGGTGTTTTTATTTTAGTGTCAACTTAGTGTTAACTGTGTTCTTTTGTTAATTAATTCTAAATTTAACTTGTTAACAACATAACAACAAAATAAAAAATGAAAATAAAACATAAAAATAAACAAATAAATAATATTCAAGAATATTACTATACAAATGACATAGATATAGCAAGTTTACTCGTATGCAAAGGTTATAACCTTATAAATATAACATATATAACTCAAACAAAAGTAACATTTATATTTCTTAAAAATCAAGAAATCGAACCTATTGTTGAGTCGTTTTGGACAAATTTGGCTGAGGTTAAGGCTTTAGATTTTACAAACACAAGAAAAAACTTGAAATCAAGAATTTACGGATCAAATAATAATTACTAAATAAATAAAATAATCATATGAACAATCAAAACAAAGAGATAAAACAAGAAGAAAACACCCTAGAAAACAAAGGTGTAGAGAAAGAAGAAAAACCGATATATAAAACATTAATAACAACCAAAGATTCTATATTCGAGATGATATATAATCCAGAATTTAATATGAGTTTCTATATCGGCTTAGATAAGGATGGAAACCTTAAATGTGAGGAAGGTATTATGTTTAAAGGAAAATTGCATAAACCACTACCACCGTCACATATGTTGGTAGACAAAAAGGTTGTACTTTTTCCCTCTGGTGCCAGTGAGTATGTTGATGAAAAAGAAATACTTACCGAAATACAAGCCTTCATACACAAGTATGTTGACATGTCACCTGTATTTGAACAGATTGCAACATACTACGTTTTGTTCACTTGGATGTTCGATAAGTTCAACGAGGTTCCTTATCTTCGTGCTATTGGAGATTATGGAAGCGGAAAATCACGACTTATACAAACGGTTGGTGTTGTGTGCTACAAACCAGTATTTACAGGCGGTGCTACCACCCCAAGCCCTGTATTTCGCATTATAAACGAGATTAACGGGACCTTGATAATTGACGAAGCAGATTTTAAGCAATCTGATATGACCTCAGAGATGGTTAAGATATTGAATACTGGATATCAAAAAGGGATGCCTGTTTTAAGATCTGAAGGTAAAGGTACATTCGAAGTTAAAGCTTATGATGTATTCTGTCCAAAGATTGTTGCGACTCGTGAGACTTTTTCAGATAAAGCTCTGGAGAGTAGGTTTCTAGTTGAAGAAATGGGGGCAGGTAAGCTAAGGGCTGATATACCAAGAACTTTGGAGGATTCTTTTTACAAAGAAGCTGAGATGATAAGAAATAAATTGTTAATGTGGAGGCTGAAGAATTATTTTGAACCAATAGAAAGAAATCAAGAAATAATCGAAGGTATACATCCAAGACTTAATCAGATCGTAATGCCTCTACTTTCAATCATAAAAGATAAAAGCATAAGAACCACTCTTAAAGAGTTTATTATCAAATACAATGGTGATCTTGTTGCCGACAGAGGTTTATCTTGGGAGAGTGATATTGTTTTTGCAATATTAAAAATCGAACTAGATTCTTATGACAAAGAGGTTACTGTAAAAAGAATAACAGATTTTGTTAATGAAGATAAAGAGATAAATGATGATAAATTGCAGGCTCGTAAGGTTGGATGGTATCTTCGATCTAGATTACAACTAAAACCCTACAAAACTAGAATGGGATATGTCTTAAACTTTGAAAAAAACAGAAAGAGACTTGATATGTGGAAAGAAAGATTTGGTATTACCGATGCTGATCTTCGTGGTGAATATGTTGAAACCGCGGAAGACGATGATACAGAAGGTGAACATGAGGATGTTGTGAACGTTGAGGGCAAGAAGAAAGATATGGAGAATGATGTATTATCAATGGTTGAAAAAAGTAACTTTTAATATCGAATCTCAAACGATTTAGGTAAACATTAAAAATATGACTAGATACTTTCATCCAAACCCAAGATATACAGTGGAACAAACAAGAAGTTTTTCTATAACTTTCCTTGTTAAAAAAGGTTTCTTAATGGATAACACTCTTAACAATGTAAAAATAACTTGGTCCCATCATGGTGTTGAAACTGCGGACATAAAAGGACTTATTAACACAAAGGGAACTAACTCATATATAAAACTTGATTACAAATCAAGATGGAAAGGTGAGACTGACTGGACCAATATAGAGCAAACTTTTCAACTAAAAAATACAGCTTGTAGGTTTGGTGGTAAGAAATGGTTTTTCATCTGTAGTTTCAATAACTGCGGAAACAAGGTTAGATCACTGTATTCAGGTGGATTATATTTTACCTGTCGACACTGTGCAAAATTGTCTTACGACAGTTGTAATAAAACCAATGCCTATAGGTATGGTTATTTCAAAATCCTTGGTAAGCACTGGGGTGCTCAAGAATATTTGGCTACATTGAGAAGAACAAGTTACAAAGGTGAAGCAACTAGAAAATATAAGAAATATTTAAAGATGAACTGGATGTCTGAATATGAGATAGAAAAAGCTGAAAAAGAGATGGAGAGATTATTAACCGTTAAGTAACAATCGATGACTAAGGGTATACAAATCAAACAGCAAAATGACCAAAGACCACCTTCTCAACAAGAGCAGGCTGGTCTTCTGTGTGGATCTGTTTTGTCTCAGGAAACCTTGAACACTCTTGAGGAATTAGGTGATATAATTAAACGTATACACAAAAGAATGATATCTGAGGGGTATGAAATCAGGAGTGGTAAGGTGTGTAAAAAAATATATGAGTAAAACACAATTTAAAACAGAAGAAGATTTAACTAAAGAAATACTTGCAGGTAAGTATAAGGATTATTATCTTATTTATAATCGCAAAAGCACGGATGAAATGGATAATCAGAAAAACTCTATAGAATTTCAAAAGACAGATAATTTAAAACATGCTCAAAAAGAAGGTTTAAAAATAGCACCTATAACCATACAAAGTTTCTGTGTTAATGGTGTCATATCTGAAAAGCACTCAGGATTTAAAGAAAGTGGTGATTTATTGTTTAGTGGTGGAAATCAGGTCCAATACTCTATAGATAGACCAAAGTTTTTTAAACTATTAGATTTACTTAATAGAGGGTTATTTAAGGGTGTTGTGTGTTTTTGTTGGGACCGTATTAGTAGAAATAAAGGTGATGATACCATTGTAAGAAAATTAATCAGTCGAGGCACTGATATAAGGTTTACACATGCAAGTTATGACAAGTCCAGTTCAGGAGCATTGCATATGGATATAGATGGTATGTTCGCAGAACATCACTCAAGAGTAACTTCTGAGAAAGTACGTATAGCTACATGGAATCTTAGAGAAAAAGGTGTGTGCACATATAAAGCACCTATAGGATATCTGAATAATGGTACTATGGAATTTAAACCACATGATCCTGAACGCGCACCTGCTATCAAGGCTATGTTTAATATGTATGCACAGGGTGATAAGTCATTATCGGATCTTGCTCGTTTTGCCACTGAACAAGGTTTAACAACAGCGCCTATAAGACCAAGAAGAAGTAGGGAGGAGATATTGGGAGAAGATGGAGATGAAAATCAACAAAAGAAAGCTGAAAAAGTTTCTTACCCTATAACAGCCAATCATGTACAGAGGATACTATCAAATAATTTTTACATAGGATACTTGATAGGTAAAAATGGTTCATATATAAAAAGTGTAAGTCATAAACCGCTTGTTGATGAAGATATTTTCTATAAGGTCCAAAGTG
>JAYSOO010000110.1:0-17036 GCA_043722755.1 Candidatus Parcubacteria bacterium | reverse complement strand
ATCAGCAAAGTTTTATTGCAGTTTCAAAGACGGTCAAAGACTTTTGGAATAAGTTGATTGAAAATAAAAATATAGACGTTGTTTACAATGGAATAGACACAGATCATTTTTGTCCAAATCACAATGTGACAAAGGAATATGACTTTCTATTTGTCGGAAGATTGATTGAATCAAAAGGGGTTCTTAACCTATTAAAGGCGTTTAAGAAATTGTTGGAGATCGACAGTGGACTAAGGTTGGCCATTGTCGGCACTGGTCCGATGGAGCCAGAAATAAAACAATATGTTTCTGAGAATAACCTAAGCTCAAATGTCAGCATATTGGGTTACCTTAATGATTCTGAATTATTAAAAAAATATCACCAGTCAAAGGTTGCGGTGTTGCCGTCATTGGACAAAGAGGGGGTTTTAACTACGGCCCTTGAGGCCACGGCTTGTGGCTTGCCAGTTATCACCTCAAATAATTCAAGCTTAACTGAATATATCAAAGAAGGCGAGAATGGATTCTTGGTTAACAGCAATAACATTACTGAAATCGAGGAATCAATGCAAAAACTCATTGGGAATTCTGAAATGGTGATAAAAATGTCTGAAAATGCCAGATCAGTCTCTTTGGATTGGGATTGGATAGAAAGCATTAAAAAATTAGAACAATTGTTTTAAAATGAATAAAATTTATCTAAATAATTATAACTTTTCGTGTGAAATCAACTTCGACAATGTTGAGATATTCAACTCTGTAAAAAACAGCGAATTCTGGAAAATATATTCACCGGACATAAGCATGACTTCAGAAATTAAAAAACGGGACTTTATTATATCTATAAGTTCTATGTTTTCAGAGTTAATTTTTATTGATAATGTTTTAGAGATTCCATCAGGCAATATTTCATCTGAGGATATAATCACTGTTGTGGATTACATTTACGAAGCACAACGAAATGCAAACGGGATATATACCCTAAATTCTTCAGTCTGTGTATATCAGGATTCAAAAGGCGTAATTCTTTTTGGCGGATCTACAGGGATGGGTAAGACCACACTGGTAAGGGATATGTCTGGTCAATATGATTTTTCTATGTATTCCGATGATAAGGTACTATTGGATTTAAACAACTTGGAAATAATTAATGGATCAAAATATATTCATTTGAATAAAACTAGTCTGATTAATGAGTTTGGCGAGGCTAAGGATCATGTGGCATTAGAAGAGACCGGAGATATTAAAGATATAAAAATATCCTTGTTTGTCTACGGTTACTTAACAGATGGCTTTTCTGAGCATGAGGTCTGGTCAAAGGAAAAGTTTATGTGGCATATGTATGAAGCCATGACCAAAAGGATTAGAGGGGTGACACGTAGGATCAATGGGGGATTACTGGCCTTGCCTTCGCTTGATACTCAGGCCTTGTCAGCAAAACGAATCAATGACTTAAGCAAGCTGTGCGATAACGTTGAATGTCTATTCATCAAAGACGCGCCAGAAGGCGTCGCTCACATAATTAAAGATAAGCTATTAAATAAATAACATGCAAAAAAGATACATAAAAATAAATACACATGAAATTAAAAAAATAAACGATTTTTTGATTAATAAGTATGGATTACCAAAGATTGTGGATAGACTAAATTTATATATTTTTGATAAAGACAGGAGGGAATTTCAAGTAAAATTCAGAAATTCAAACATATCCTTCAAAGAAAATAAGATTAGTGATGTTTTTGGGTGGATTGGTTTAAAAAATCAGTCAATAAAGTCATTTTTTCAAACATTAAAACATTTAGATTTCAACACCATGGTATGCGGCAGATCTAACACGTTGGAATTTAATGTAAATGGTAAATTGGTTATTTCCATTTTTAAGACTTCACTTAAAGGCTCTTTTGTTGAATTTGAATATAGCACCGAAGATACTGAACAATTGATACATGAATTGGTAAACGCATTAAATTTTGAAGATAACGCTATTTATGACACTGAATCATTTTCCATGATACCGTTATCAAGTGATGTCACTGAAGAGCATTTGTTTGATCGCATGAATAGGCTTAATGACACCGTCCGAAACTACTGTATCAGTCACGGTGTAGATATACGTACCGACAATCTGACTTTAAAAAGTAGGCTAGAGGGGGTCAGCAATGACTACGGCCAGATAGAACCTGTATTTAAAGAGTTCTCATCAATTTCATTGGTTGATGGGGACATTTCGCCTGTTTGGGATAAATCTTTCATGAAAGGGGTTTCTATAATAATCCCTTCTTACAATTCTGAAGATAAAATAATTCATGTGCTCAAGGCTATAAATTCTCAATCACTATCCGAAGAGGAATTTAAATTAGTCGAAGTTATAATAGTTGATGATTGCTCTACAAAAAATATATTAGATATTGTTAACGAGATTAAAAATGAATTAAAATTTGATCTCAAGTCTGCGAGACTCAATCAGAATATGGATGTAAGTTTTTCTAGAAATGCTGGCGTATCACTTTCAAAGTTTGATAATCTAATTATATTAGATTCAGATATTTTGATGTCTAAGGATTACATAAAGAATATAGTATACAGACTTCAGCTTGTTCCAAACGCAGTCTTTACAACATTTAGAAAAAACATAACACTGAAAGATGAGATTATCCAAGAGATTGATAATGGGCTTTGCAATCCTATTGATATAGATGATTCTAGAGTTGTAAATAAAACAAAGCATGAGCAAGTGGGTTGGGATTCTGAAAATAAAGAAATAAGGCAATTTAATATTTTTGACGATACCAATGCTTTTAAAAATCTAGGTTTCGGATCTGCCATCGGTGTATATGACTTACCAGGAGTTCTTTCCGGGCATAATATTGCAGTCTCGAAAGAAAACTTTAATAGAGTAAAAGGGTTTTTTACAAAATTCAAAGGGTGGGGAATGGAAGATAAATTTTTTGGATTAAATATCGTGCTTGAGGGTAATTTTATAATTCCAGTTACATCATCTATGGTTTATCACATTGACTATGGTCCTAGAAATGGTGATCTTGGTAAAAAAATCACCGAACTTGAATCAAATTATGAAATGTATAAAAAGATGCTTGGCGAGATGTGGAATTAGGATAAGTGTTAATTGTTGACAACTAGCCTTAGCAAGGGGCTCTTTTGGCGATATAATGTAGACTAATACTTCAAAACAAACTTCATATAATCCTTAAGATCTACAGACTCTATATTCTCAATCTTTAAAAATAGATAAAATCATTGAACCATTCGGGTCTGTACCTAAGTCATGGATTTTTTTAAACAGTGAAGACGTGGATAAAAAATTAACCCCACTACGTGATCTTGTACAAGAACTTGTTATAGAGGAAGGTGAATCAGAAACTGTTGATCATGTGAGTATTCCAGAATTGGTGATTACAGGTAATACAATAAATCAAGCAATAAGAGATGCAAAAACACTTCTGAAAAACGTATGCTTCAGTAAAAGGATCCTTACTTAAAGCAAAAATAAGTTTTAATAATCACCTTATAAAATTGTTGGAATTTTTCGGTAAGATGTTGGTAAGATTAATACCGCCAATAGCAGGTAGAAATATTGAGAACAATTCATATAATTTATTATTAGAACCATTTTATTATTCAAATAACCCTAATCGTATTAAGGATGATAACCAAAACGATACTTATATAGAATATGACAATTTAATAAAAAAGATAAACCCATTTTTAGCATCAATAACAGCCTCACTAATATTAATATTATATATATTAGATTACTTATGTATAAATATTTTTGGTGTGATAAATTTTATTAGACACAATTCGGGCGATCAGGTGTTTTCTGTTGTTGTTGTCACTTTTGTTATATTGTTAATGAATTACATTATTCCAAACTTTATGTTGTTTGTTTTAAATTTAAATATACACATATTAAATAAGTTAAGATGGATGAAGTTTAAGATATAGGTTTTATAAAAAACACGCTCGCTTTATAAAATACCACTTTAACTATTAAGTTCTACTACTAGTACGGTATACTCTATGCACTTAAGACAAATAGAATATTCTTAATAAATAAAGTCTATTTACTATTTGATAGTCATATTCATGAGGTAAGGATACATTGATAATATACCTTTCCAACGTAATATCTCGGTTTCAAAGGTGTTCCACCCTAGACCTTGTAGGCTCACCATGTCGTGCCCGCACAAAAAGGGTTAAAAATGATATAAATAACTTATGGAAAACCCAATTAAATCTATTGAGTACGATAAGGCAAAATTGCTTGATTTGTTAAATCAGTATGCCATCCCTTTGGATGATTGGGGCACAGGTGAGGCCAAGACATTTGACCATTTGTTTGAAGAAATTCAAACAGGAGAATCGGTATTGATTGAGGACAAAAATTCAGGAGAGTTAGTCAGAGAGCTTTCTTTTTTAGCTATTGTTGTTTTATACAGGCACAATGAAGACGTGTTTCAATTAACAGAAGAAAAGCAGGTATTTACCGATGGTCGGCATCGAGTAAGACAATCAGACATAAGTGTGGGTGAAAAGATTAAGCAAGGTGAAAATAATATGGAAGAAGCGGTCAAAAGAGCATTGCTAGAAGAGCTTGGAATAGGGGAAGGTTTTAATATTGGTAAAATTGAACAGACCAAAGAAGAAGTGGATTCGAAGTCGTATCCCGGTCTTAAAAGTCGACGCACTCGATTTGACGTGTCAGTTGAAATTGATTCAACCCAATACAATTCTGATGGATACAAAGAGGTGCAGCTTGATAAAACTACTTATTTTATTTGGAAGAAAATTTAACAATAGCTTAACAACTAAATGACTTACCTTAGAGAGTTAACTCTTGCGCTCGATAAGAGTCAATAAAATATTATAAAACCTATTGAAAACAACATTGCTACTAAAAAAATTATAAGGTCCTAACACTAAAACGCTTACCGTGTAGTGCAGGTACGAGAAGGGTTGTCGTGGTAACATAAATCCATGAAAAATCCAGATTTCTTCTTTCAACAATAGGACAAGATCAATTGGGTAAATCAGGAGAACATCAACCTAAATCTTTCTGTAAATAAATTTATTATCGATGACATTCTTTCGAAGAAAAATACGACATTTAGTTTTTTTGATATCGGTTCTGGAATAGGATTCTTTATCGGCATGGTTAAGGATAAATATGGCAATGATGTGCACATCGAAGGTTGCGAACCCTCAAAGAAAAGCTTCGATTATTTTACCAATATCAGCAATGTAAATAAGGCAATGTCGGTCGAAGCCAGATGGCTGAAGCATTATTTAAAAAACAATTTGGAGACAAATACGAAGTTATCTCAGCAGGTACAAAAATCTCCGGACCTGAAGAGCCTATTGGCAACCTTACTCCAGCTATAAACGAAGTTCTGGAAGTGATGAAAAAAGAAGGCTTGGACATTTCTCAATCAATACGAAAACAGGTCACTGAAGAAATGGTAAATGATTCGGATATTATTATTGCAATATTAGAAGATGAAGAATTGCCCGAATATCTGCTAAATTCTCAAAAGATTTTACTACGATGGCACGTGACGGATCCTAAAGGAAAAGATTTGGATGATACTAGAAAAATCAAAGATGAAATCAAAGAGTTAATAATGAGGACAATCATTATCACGAGAGCATAAAAATATGTTATATTAAAATTATATGACAAAAAACTCCATACCAAACACTGGCAAACCTTACACCCCAGAAGAAATAAAAGAACTCAAAGCTCTAGCCAAAGCAAAAACACCCATGAAAGATATCTGTCTTAAACTTGGACGTTCAGGCGGTAGTATTAAAAATATTGCTGAGAAAAATAATATCAGCTTAAAATAAGCGTATACAAAAAATACACCGTCGAATCTAACACAGTAACTGTCGAATATGAGTAATATAAAAATCACCATCATCGACAAGATGCAAAAGGGGTACCAATACATTCGCACTGAACCTGCTGGTAAAAATTTTGATGTGCAATTCAAACCTCAGCTCACCCCAAAGCAAATGCTGGCCTTGGGAATTTTTGGCGGCATATACATGAGAGACTGTACAAAAGAATTTCCTGATGACTGGTTTACGCATGCAAAATTCGCAACAGGGAAAACACAAGATTCAAAATTAAATTATTTTAAAGTTAAAGCGAGTCAGTCATTACAAATATGGAGAGAAAAGGCCTGGATATATGACGAGGATCCAAGGGGGTGGTTTCAATGGTACTGCCGATATTATATGGGGCGCCGCATTCCAAAAGAAGACCAGCGACAAATCAAAAGATGGAAAGCTATGAGAAGACATATCGCGCAGCTTCGAAATAATTGCGAACTAGGAGATATGACATGCCGAAGAAAACAAAGACAAGCCCTGCTTCATTGGGCGTACGATACGAGAAAATAAAATAATACAATCAATCATATGTTTATAGCAGCTAACCTAACTCCAGAATCAATAAAAATTCTTAAAGAAAAAATACCACCAATGTATTCGAAGGTTTTTTATCATCATATGACAATTGCTTTCAATCCGAGCCAAATAATTTTAGATAAATACAAAGATATGGTGGGAAAGGAAATAGAGTTGCAAGTTATCGGATGTTGTAATGACAATAGGGCCCAAGCTGTCATGATAGATTTCAGTCTTCCAGAAAATGAAATCCCTCACATAACATTAAGCTGTATCGAAGAAGAAAAACCTACATACAGCAATATTCTTTTAAAAAATAAAACCAACTATGGAAACATCTATTTCAAACTCAAGGGCATTGTAAGTATAAATGATTAGGTGTTATTATTAATCCATGACACCAACATATACAGAAATAATAAAACAAATAGGGGCACAGATTAGTGCTCGAAAAAAATTATTATTCCTTCGAACGCTAGCCATTATGTGGCCTGTACTATTGGCAATAATAATCGGGTACGGAGCTGTGCATGTATATGGGCAAGATTATGTAGAACAAGTTGTCTTAACTTTTCCATATATCATATACATCGCGGCTTACATTGTCCTTGCGATTATCTATATGTGGGTTGTCGGATTTATTTTTGAAATAGAAAAGAGGATCTGGATTGACTCATTCTTTGATAAAAGGGAAATAAGCTCTGCCAAGAGTTGGAACATTTCCAAAAAATTATTATGGCCGGCCATCGTATTTAGATTTAATATATTTTTCAAATATTATTTTATTCCATCGATTGTATTTTCAGGCATTCTTTTTTCACCCGCTTTGGTATATAAAAATATTGGTAATTATGTGAATACGAATGCTCTATATATCTACGGATTAATCGTTATCGTATCCGTCATCGCTCTTTCGATTTACAATTATTATTTACGCATCAAGCTTAGATTCTCATGGTTTGTTTTTTTAGATACCTATAAAGGCGGACAGGTTGATACGAATTCTATTTATGAAAAAATGAATCATTTAAACATGACTGCAAAAAGCGATGGGTTTAAAAAAGCTCTCATATTGAACGTTGGGGTTGATTCTGTAAGTGTTATTACGAGACAGCTGGTTGTGGTTATGACAGAAGGTTTGAAAGCTGTATCTATGGGTGTACCGGGCTTGGGCAATGCAGGTAGGATGCTTGGCGATCTTACAAACGCATACGGTCAATCTGTGATAAAACAAGTTGCCAGTTACGCCGAGATAGTTTCTATTTATATTTTGTACAGAACTGCACACAAGGAACTGTTTGGAACAGAGCAAGACATAAATGATCAGGTGTATGGTTTAGAAAATAATTAAATAAAATATATGAAAAATACAAAAAAAGGGTTCACTACGAAATTAATTATAATTTCCATAATAATTATTTCTGCGCTTTATTTTATTTTTGCTGTTTTAATACCAGGAATCGATGAAAGCCGTGTTCAAAAACAAAGAAAAGAATCTTATGACAGATATATTTCCACTCGTCCTGAACTCACGCAACAGCAAGCACAAACTTTGGCTGTTCGTACATGGGGAGATTGTACTTCAGAACGATGTATAAAACTTATTGTTACAGCGGAAGAAAAAAGTGATATTTGGTATGTGATAGCCACTTACGAAGGGCTTATG
Organism: Candidatus Parcubacteria bacterium; assembly: GCA_043722755.1. Classification (GTDB taxonomy): domain Bacteria; phylum Patescibacteriota; class Minisyncoccia; order Phycocordibacterales; family CAIZLB01; genus CAIZLB01. Next base: position 8,956 of record JAYSOO010000110.1, on the reverse strand, counting down.
GATGACTCAATATCAGCCGAAAGAAAGGAGGCTGTTGCTACATATTCTGGTGGAGTTTGGACACTGGGCAATGCCTCAACAACTCATAAATGTCAGCCGAACCGCGGACATCAAGATTTTTCACCTGAACTTTGTGTATAATAAAGACATATGATACAAACACTTCAAGCATTTCTTTTGGACTATCCAATCATCGCTCCAATCATTTTTATCATTGTTCGTATATTGCCCGTAATTATCCCCCCTATTCCAGGACTGGTTATCGATGCTGTAGGCGTTGTGGTTTTTGGTTGGTTTTATGGATTTATATATGCGGAAATTGGAATAGTCATAGCCTCCATGATTTCATTTTACATTGGACGAAAATTCAGAGAACCTTTGCTAAAAAAATTTATATCAATAGAAAAGATTCACGAACTGGAAGACAAGCTTTCAGAAAAAGAAAAATTCTGGGCATTGATCAGCATCAGGTTTATATCCAGCCCATTTTTTGACATCATAAACTACGTAGCAGGGTTGACGAAAATAAAAGCCTCGACATATTTTTTTTCAACCATTATCGTTACAGCACCGCTCGGCTTTATCATCTATTATTTTGGCGGAATAATTTTAAATGCTCCAATTGTTATCATAAGTGGTCTAGTGGCCTTGATTCCATTTGCTATTTGGTATAAAAAAAAGAATGGAAAAATGCCGTCTGCATTATAAAGAAAAAAGACCCCATAAGGGGTCTTTTGATTTTTACAGTAGCAAGAAAGGATCTATATAGTGAACGGCCATACCGCCAAAGTTTTTACTGTTGGCAAAAGCGTTCCTAATTAGCGAAACCTGCTTTTCGTATTCTGCTTTTGAAGTGTTGTAGAATGTGACATAACCAGGATCAACATTTCCAGTCTCCTGAGCGACTATGACTTTTGTTGAGTGAGTTCCTGATGATGCTTGGTCGATTTCAGTTTTTGAAATCCCCACAGTTCCGTCAATACCTAAGGCAAAGTTACGGTATGACATCAAAATGATAGAGCTTCCAGGACGAGTGTCTAATATTCTCATCATGTGATCAAAGGCATACGTGGTTACGCCTCCATATGTGAATGAGGGAGTCCATTTTTGTCCTGAATCATAAAAGTGAGGAATAACGAACGTCAATTTCAGACTGTCTGATGAGCTGATTCTCTGATTTGATGCATCAACGAAGGCTATGAAGTTTTTTAAAACTGTAGCTTTGTTCGTCTCATACGTAGGTAATAGATAGGGTTCAACGTCGAACTGAACTGCGCGTATCTTGTTTTGTCTTGTATTGTTATAGGCAACAGCATAATCAATAATTACATTACCTTTATATGTGTTTGGTACCTCTGCCCAATCTCTCCACCCTGCAACCACATCAACTTGTATATTTGAATTATTGGCAGCAATGATGAATTTTTCAAGAGCGTCTGAATATTTAATTTTCTCGGCTTCTTTCAAGGGTCCTGCTGGAAGACTATCTATGTTCAGATAGTCGTCAATGGTAATGTAAAATACATTTATTTTATTGGCTAGTGCTCCAGTGATAATTTTAGTTATATAGGCAGAGGACATCCCATAAGGAGAATCCCATACCCATACTCCATATTCACCAGAGGCTGAAGTTGTCGGAATTATTGCGGGTGGTGTGACAGGTGTTGCTGGCGATGTTGGGGGTGTTGCAACGGTGGTAGTTGCAGGCGTGGTTGTTGTGGGAATAGGGGAAACTGTTACAGGTACTACGGCAGGACCGGTTTTCAATACATGTACCGCACAGGCATCAACGCTATTGTCAGAAGCTGCACACGCTTCAGTTTCTACCATAGATTCCGCTTGTTTGTATGTGGCAACAATTGAAATTGTTTTTTGACTGTTTGGAAGCATGTTTCCTAGTTCCCAATAATAGTTTGAGGCGGTTGGTTTTGGATTCGAAGAAACGAAAGAGGCGCTGTCTGGATAATATGCGGACACGCTGACTTTTCTACAGGTTTTCAAACTATTATTTTTAATTGTAAATGTGTAATTTATATTTGAATTCAACAAGGCTGTATTTTCTAAGAATGCTATGTTTAAGGTAAGGTTACATTGAGATGGATTAACGGCAGCAAGGGCGACACTCGGGATTGCGAATGATATCAAGAATATAAGGACTAAAACGAGGGTTAAGATAAGTTTAGGTCTTATACGCGAGGTATCATCTGTTAACGAATAATTATTAATTGAAGTTTTTGACATTATTTAGTTTATTTGATAAATGAGCATACATAAAGAACGATTCTTTATGTTATTCATTGCTGCCACTGCACTCGGATTACCAAAGTATTTTGCAGATCAATATTATCTTAAAAACCTCACAATCTGCATAAAGTGATTGCTTTTGGTTTATTTTTTTCAATGATTACCTTCAAGGAGTGGGCCGTCTGTTAAACTGTTGTAGACAATGGCAGATTTCGAATTTTTCCGAGTATGCTAATTTTTATTTTGCTTGGATATCATAACTGATGCTAAGGATTATATTTTCAACAGCATAAAATGCCTTTATAATTCGAAATAGCAGCTTTATTATGATATCAAGTACTCTCATATGTGTAAAGAGCGATTGTTGATAACTATTTTATAAAAATACATAAGAAATGTTGGTGTGATAAAATATATTATATATGGATCAATCTAAAGCAAAGTCTAAAATAAAAACTACAATTAAGATCATCTCCGTTATTTTCCTGGTTTTATATGTTTCTTGGTCCGAATACCGAAACGCTCAATTTTCCAAAAGATTAGAAGTGTTAAAAAAAGAAAACGAAACATATGCAGATCAGTTTGATGAGTTAAAAGGAATATCGGCAACCTCAACCGAATCTTTGAATAATCTGTACACTACACTTTCAAATGTGATCCAAGAAGAAAGTCTCAAGAGTAAAAACTTGGAAGAAAAAGTGACATCATTAGACAAACTGAGCAAATCCGATCCTCAGATGTTAAAAAAATACTCAAAAGTTTATTTTTTGAATGAGAATTATACGCCGGCAAAAACAGAGACGATTCCAATCGACTACACACTCAACAAGAAGAATGAATATAAAATACATGCCGATGTTTTGCCTTTTCTGCAGACAATGATTGATGACGCTAGAAAGGAAGGATTAAACCCTATTGTTATATCTGCCTATAGATCTTTTCAAACACAAACTTTGCTTAAGGCGCAAAATAAAGTTACATATGGGGCAAGCACAGCCAATAGGTTTGTAGCTGAGCAAGGATTTTCTGAACATCAGCTCGGCACAACAGTTGATTTTACGATATTGGAAATATCAGACACATCATTAAGGTTTGATTCTGCGAAAGAATATGAGTGGCTGCAAAAGAATGCTCATAGATATGGATTTATCCTTTCGTATCCAAGAGGAAACACATATTATGCTTACGAACCATGGCATTGGCGTTTTGTTGGAAAATCTTTGGCCACTCAATTATATCAGGATAATATCAATTTTTATAATTTAGACCAAAGAAGCATTGATGGATACTTGTTACAAATTTTTGATAAATAACTCCATAAAAAATGAATACCACCTCGATGCAGAGTATCGGGGTATTGACCGTTAACTCCTCGGTTCGGAAACAAAAGTTTTTTACTTTTTTTTCTCACTCTACGTCGTTAATAAAAAGTGTAATTTGACCCGTCTTGCCAACTATGGTTTATGGGTCTACAATTAATATGTTATCTCAACAAAATCGATGCTGTGCAAAGATAACCTTTAATGATATGCAAAAACGCATATAATGATATTGCCAGCTCATTATTCATATTATTAGTTAAAATAAATAATAATAATAATAAATGATAAAAATAATAAACTCAACAAAATCTTTTGAATTTAAAATAAAATCTCTTTTTGATATTGAAAAACAATTGGTAGCCGTATTGCCAAAAATGGCAAAAGCCGCTACGGATGAAGATCTTAAAGATGTCTTTGTAACACATTTGGAAGAAACGAAAATGCATATCGAAAGATTGGAGCAAATATTTGAGATTTTGGATATGGTTCCTCAAGGCAGTGCAAGTGAAGGTATTCAGGGAATAATTACAGAAGCGGATATGATTATTAATGCTGAGGCGCCAAGTGCCATCAAAGATGCAATGCTTGCAGGAGTGGCACGGACAGTTGAGCATTTCGAGATGGTATGTTATATGGGTGCCATTGAAGAGGCAAAAAATCTTGGATACGATGACGTTGCCGATATTTTGTCAGACACATTAGACGAGGAAGAGGCTACTGATAAAAAATTAACAACTGCCTTTAAGGATAGTTTGAAAATAGCTAGGGACATGGAAGATGAAGAATAAATCTAATATGAAAAATGATGTTTATATATAAATGAATACCACCCCGAGTGCTGCGCATCGAGGTATCACATGGGACGAACTAAGTTCGTCAATACCTCAAGTCAAAGACTTGTGGGGTATTGACCGTTAACTCCTCGGTTTGGAAACAAAAGTGTGCACACTTTTGTTTCTCTCACTCTATGTCATTAATAAAAAAGGTCCAGCGAATTAACGCCGACCTTTTTTAAATTTATTTTTTCAAAATAATATCTTGCGTCCCGCGTTTTGCAGAAAATTCATCAGGGCTCTCATCGATATATAATTTTATTCCCGGAATTTCTTTTCTCAATATCCTTCCAAATTCTTGAGCAATAGGGCGAAGTGATGCATGAACTGTTGTTCCTGATCTAAGTTCTGCCACATATACAAGGGAGGGGATAGTTGCCGTCATTTCCAATGATACTTGAAATCCCATGGCCACGTAATATTGCTTGATTTCATCAGAACATTTTAGGTCATTTATTTCTTTCGTTAGTTTTTTTATTTCACCTTCAAGTTTTGTCCTAAAAGCTTTAGGCAGGTTGTTTAAATACCATGAGTGGAAGCCTAGCTTGGTTGTCAGTAAAGGTTGAGGCATAACAACCGATCTTTGTCTTTGAATGTCTCTATATGATCCGAAGTCTATATTGTATCTTACGATCATGTCACCAGCTGATTTTATCTGATATGGAAGTTCAGCTTTTTGTGGTCTATTTTTCAAAATAAAAGAGTATCTTTTTATGATATCTTTGCGAATAAAAGATTTGTACTCAATACCTTTTATCTTAAATGGCTTCATGTAGGCAACCTCAGCTTGAGACAAGGCGAGAAATTTTTCCTCTTCTTCATATTGCTTATGTCCAAAGCTGTTTGGATATCTTTCCTTTAGAGAATCAATCATGGTGATAGTCACATCTTGTACTTCTGTCAACGGGTGATGTCTCATATTCTTTAAATGGTCGGCAGCCTGTCTTAGATTCGTGTGCCATGCAACCATGGTTGTCATACCGGCAGGCAATAGACATCTAGAGATATCGAATGCTCTGGCTTTAATGGCTTTCTCGTATGTTTCTGGTTTTTCTTCTTCCTTGATCTGATGTTTGATAGTCAGATCCTTGATCAATACATCTAAAGCCTCATTGTATAGTTTCATCCATTTTAGTTGTATAGCTTCTGCCTTTTTTGTTCCTAACGGATTCATGATAGGCATTTTAGAAAAATCTAGATAACGAGTTGACGATTCTTGTCCGTTATACAGCGGCCAGTCTTGTATTGCCTTAGCACCGAGCATTGAAACTCCTTCAATAAATAATGTTGTTGATCCACAGTCACCAATAGACTTGTGTCCATATCCAACATAGAACTTTTCCATAAATTTTCCAGGACCAGCTTCCTTCACTCTTTCAAGATGAGTTCTCACAGTTCTTGGATCTCTGGAATATAGTGCTTGCAGCATGGCGATGTCTTCAGGCGGAAATGTGTCAAGAACGATAACTTCATGAAGTTGGGTAATCTTCGAGTCAACTTTTTTCAGTGTTGTTTTCATAGACTCAATTATATGAGATTTAAGTGGAATATATCATATTGACAAAAAGAAAAAATCATAGACCGAGGGGTAGTCTAGAGTGTTTGCTGACAAATATCAGCGCATTATTCCAATTCCATATCCAACTCTATAATCACAGGACAATGGTCGGAACCTGTAACATTTCCCAATATCTCTATGTTGACAACCTTTTTCCACAAAGATTTAGATACGAAGATGTAATCAATTCTCCATCCGATATTCCTATCCCTACTTCTTGATTTCATGTCCCACCAGGTGTATTCAACTTTGTCTGGATATGCTGTTCTCCAGGTATCGACAAAACCTTCGCAATATTTTTTCAAAAATTTCCTTTCTTCAGGTGTACATCCTACATGTCCTGCATTTTCTTTGGGACGGGCGAGATCGATATCTGCCGCCGTAGCATTGATATCTCCTAAAAAAATAACAGGTTTTTTCTTCTCAAGTTTTTTGGCGAATTTTAAAAACTTGTCATAGTACTCCAACTTGTACTGAAAATGCTCAGGTGATTTTCCTCCATTGGGCCAATAGCAATTTATCAGATAAAAGTCTTCATATTCTGCCACTATAGTGCGTCCCTCGTTATCTATAAAATCTTTGTCCAGTAATGTACCTTTAACCTCAAGAGGTTCTTCTTTTGAATAGATAGCTACTCCTGAATATCCTTTTCTCATTGTGGATGATTCAAAGTATGAATAATATCCTTCATGATTTTTCGTTTCATCAGTAAGTTGCTCTACAGACGACTTTGTCTCCTGCATACCTATGATATCCGGACGGTATTTTCGGATGAGATTTTGCAAATCGCCTTTTTTCCAAATGGCACGAAGACCGTTTACATTCCAAGATATGATTTTCATGGTTTTATCTTACTATATTTATGCAAAATTAGTACCACCCTGAGTGCTGCGCATCGAGGTAGCACATGGAACGAACTTAGTTCGTTCCATGTGCTAAGTCAAAGATTTGAGGTATTGACCGTTAACTCCTCGGTTCAGAAACAAAAGTTTTTTACTTTTGTTTCTCTCACTCTACGTCGTTAATAAAGAATTCAATATAACAAAATACTGATTATGTCAAATCTTATATTTTACAATATATGCTAAAATCACCCCATATGAAAGACATAAAAACAGAGTGGGATTTTACAAAAATATATAAAAATATAAACGATCCTAAGATTGAAAAAGACGTGGATATGATTTGCAGGCATCTTGTCAATTTTGCGAAAAAATACAAGGATTTGAAATTTATAAAAAGTTCAAAATCGATGTTGGCTGCTTTGAATGATTACAATGTCCTTGTTGAAAAAATCTCATCTATCCCACTATGGTATTTGGGTCTAGAACAATCTTTAAATAGTTCAAATGATAAGATTCAAGGAAAAATAAATACGCTGTCAGATAAGTATTTAAAAGCCTATAAACAGATAATCTTTTTTGGCTTAGAGATTTCTAAGCTAGATAAAAAATCACAAGAAAAATATTTGAAAGATAAAACGCTGGCCAAGTATAAATACCTTCTAGAAAGTTCTTTCCTACAAGGTAAATTTATGCTGTCAGAAAAAGAAGAAAAGATTTTGACAGACAAGTCCCAGGTTGCCCATGAGGCATGGGAAGATATGGGTAAGAAAAATAGAAACTCCCAGCAGGTAAAATTTAAAAATAAAGAAATGTCTTTATCTGAGGCTATGAGCATTAAAGCTGATCTTCCAAAGGCGAACAGGAGAGCGCTTCATAAAATCGTTATGGACAGATATAAAGAGATATCTTTTGTCGCTGAGGCTGAGCTGAACGCAGTGATACGAAACAAAAAGATTGATGATGAGATTCGTGGCTATAAAACGCCATATGAGGCAACTATTTTAGGCTATCAAAATGATGTTAAGTCTATTGAGAATTTAGTCGATATTGTTACAAAACATAATTATATCTCTCACAGATTTTTTGCACTTAAGGCAAAAATCTTGAATAATATAGAAAAAAGCGAAGACAAAAAAATAACCATGGCGGAATTGGCTACCGGAATATCAACTACAAAGAACAAAAAGAAAGTTTCTTTTGACCAAGGGTGTGAGTTAGTTACCAAAGCATTTGCAAAGGTTGATGCAGAATTTTCAGACATATTTCAATCATATCTGAAAAACGGACAGATAGACGTGTATCCAAAACTCGGAAAAAGATCAGGAGCATTTTGTTCTCCGATGATAAATGCACCGACATATGTCTTGCTCAACTATGCAAATAAGCTAGATGATGTCTCAACATTGGCTCACGAGATGGGTCATTCTATACATTCTGACCTGTCTAAAAAGCAAGAAGTGATGTATCAAGATTATCCAATCTCTATTGCAGAGGTTGCTTCAACATTCTTTGAAAATGTTTTATTTGATAATCTATTGGAAATTGCATCTCCTGAAGAGAAGAGGGATTTGTTAGTAAATAAAGTTCAGGATAATATATTTACGATCTTTGCGCAGATTGCGTATTTTCAATATGAAAAAAATATTCATAAGGCGGTAAAAGAAAAAGGATTTGTTTCAAAAGAAGAATTTGCCTCAATGTTTGCAGATTGCCGAAAGTCATATGTAGGTGATGCGGTTGATGTTGTTGAGACTGATGGGTACGGATATGTGTATATAAGTCACTTCAGATCATTTTTCTATGTGTATTCCTATGCATATGGTCAGCTCATAGCCAACGCATTATACGAAGAGTATAAAAAAGATAAATCATTCGGCGATAAAATAAAAAAGTTTTTAAGCGCTGGTGGGTCTATGTCGCCAGAAAATATTTTCAAAAGCATTGGTATCGATACATCAAAACCTGAATTCTTTAAAAAAGGCCTGAAGAAAATTGAGAAGGATTTGGAGGTGTTGGAGGAGATGTTTTAATCAAATAATTTGTCCTTATGGGATTTCATTTTTTATTATTTCTTTCATAAAACTTTAACCTTGTTTTATTAACGACGTAGAATGAGAGAAACAAAAGTAAAAAACTTTTGTTTCCGAACCGAGG
>JAYSOO010000109.1:0-6483 GCA_043722755.1 Candidatus Parcubacteria bacterium | reverse complement strand
TTGAAAACCGCTATGGTTTTCAAGATCACATTTTTAAGATCAACTCTGTAGAGAGCAAGGTCACCAAACAGATGAGTGAGCACGAACGACATTTTTTCACGACATTCCTCTATAGTGTGCTCTCCGTCATACATCACCTCAGGCTCTATGATGGGCACAATCCCAGCCTCTTGTGCGAGTGATGCATATATTGCCAAGTTTCGTAGGTTGAGCTCAATAATCTCATCAGTAGATGTTTTTACATCAACCACCACGCGCCATTTGCAGAAACGCGCACCAAGATTGAAATATTCTTCAAACCTCTTTCTTAAACCATCTATTCCGGCAGTCACCTTTTCTCCTCCAAAATTTGGAAAATCGACCAAGCCTTCATCTACCTTTATGCCGGGGATGATATTATTTTCTTCGCAGAATTTTGCAAAAGTTTTTCCAGCTTCCACCTCTTGTCTGAAAGTCTCATCGTGGAATATAACGCCGCTTATATAGTTGTGCAGGTCCGGTGTACCTATAAGTGTCTTTCTGAAGGCTAGTCTGTTTTCAACAGTCTGATCAATGTTCAGAGCTTCAAATCTCTTATTTATAGAGGCTACGGACTCGTCTGCGGCAAGGATCCCTTTGTCTTTGGCGAATAATTTTTGTATAGTGTTTTGTAATATTTCAGATTTCATACCGATATTATGTCATATTTTAAGTTTATTTAATATGGTTTTCTTTGATTTTAGATGCTTGACTTTTAGGTTGTTTCGGTGTATAATTAAATAGTAACCAAATGAACACTAAATCAATCCTGTCAGTCGTCGCAGCAGCCTTTACTGCAATTTTCACCCCTTCATGCGCTCCAATCGATATCCCTGTCCTTATGGGCAGTGGATATAGCCATGGTGGTGGAGGTCCAGTTTACATCGAAAACCAGCAGGGCTTTAATCCCGGAAATGGATATCGACCACCTGGTTCCTACCACAACAACGGTAGAAGCCGGTACTACGACCAACCTAACGGTTACGGTCGGACCATCTATCATGGATCGCAGTCCCGTCATGTCTATGGCAACGGACCTCAAAGTTATTCCAGAATGTACCCATCTTCAGGTGGGTACAACCCGAACATTCGTTATGGACTAGAATGAATCAGCCCATTCAAAAGACCGGACCCTCACATTGAGGGACCGGTCTATTTTTTTTATCCTATTTTGACTTCTAGCTTCTAGCCTGAAATAAAAAGAGCTTAGACTTTTTCGTCTAAGCGGTTTTTTTCCTGATTTGAGTCTTCTAAACCTGAAATAGAAAAATATTCATTCTTTCCTTGAATGAATATTTTTTATTGAGGATTTGTTTACACCTTCAAATATTTCTTTATTGCCAAGAACGACGATATTGCCCCAAGTAACGATCCTGCAACTACCAAAGAGATTGTAATCATTAGCATATTTGATCTGAAGTAATCAAACAAATTTATACCCGTACCCAACTTTTCAGTCCAATTTCCTGCATAGTGAGTTATCGGTAACAGTATGATAGTTGTCACTATAGCTGAAACCAATCCATACAAGATACCCACAGTAACAAATGGTGCACGGATATAGGTCTCACTTGCACCTACAAGGCGCATAACAGATACTTCCTCTCTAAATATATATATGGCTAATCTTATGGTGTTAAATGTAATCAATATTGAAACTATGGCAAAAAATACCGCAATCAATATTCCTAACTTATTGGAAGCATTTATGATTCTATTTAATGATCCGATAGCTTGCTGGTTTTTCTCAGTATAATTAATCTTGTCTATGATCGTGTCATTTCCCATAGCTGTATGCTTATCTTTCAAAAAAGTAACTATAGACTCGTATTTATTTGGATCCTTAGCTTTCACATTTATACTGGCAGGTAAAGGGTTGTCACCTATCTCCGTTAGAGCCTGTATAGTTGCCTCTTCATCTTTATGTCTTTCTTTAAAATTTTGATATGCCTGATCTCGAGAAGTGTATTTTACGTCCAATATGTCCGCATTTTTCTTAACATCGTTGGCAAAAGCCAATATGTTATCTTCTGATGCACCTTTTACAAAATATATATCTATATCAACCTTATTCTTAATAGTCTCAAGCGTTGATGACAAAACCACACCTGAAAACAAAACCATAGTTATAACCGTCAAGGTTACAGTTAGTATTAAAACTGAAGCCAAGGAAACTGAACCGTTACGCCAAAAACTGATAGCACCTGATTTCATTGTTCTCTTTAATTTTGTAAGTATCATTATATTATATTTATTTCTTATTATTTATTTAGATTATAAAATGTATTTTCCTTCATGACTATCAAGTGCCACTTGGCCGTCTTTTATCGTTATAACTCTGCGTCCTAAGTTGTCGATAACGCCAACATTGTGCGTTGTTAACAATATAGTTGTACCCAGATCATTAACTTTTTTTAGCAGCTGAATAATTTCATATGTATTAACAGGATCAAGGTTACCTGTTGGCTCATCAGCAATAATCATATCAGGCTGATTTACGATAGCGCGAGCTATCGCAACTCTTTGCTTTTCTCCACCAGATAACTCATCTGGAAAACTATACATCTTATGTTTAAGACCTACCAAATCCAATGCGTGTGGAACATCGTTTTTTATTTCTTCATCATCACGACCAGCAGCTTCCATAGCAAAAGCTACGTTTTCATACGCTGTTTTGTCAGGTAACAACCTGAAATCCTGAAACACAGTTCCTACCCTTCTTCTGTATTGATTTATATTACTTCTCTTTAATTTATGTATATCAACATCTTCAAAAGTAACAGTACCGCTTGTTGGTCCTTCCTCAGCTAGGATTAATTTTAGAAGCGTTGTTTTTCCTGCACCAGAATGTCCTATGATAGAAACAAATTCTTTTGGTTTGATATGTATGTTAATATCTTTCAGGGCTATGTCCCCTGTATGATACAATTTTGTTACGTCATTGAACTTAAGCATGTGATCTATTATACAATAATATTAAAAAAATATCTTTGAATTTGTCTGATTATCTTTTAAGATTATTTAAATCCAAGCCTGATTCACTTATAAGCTTACCCAGATGATCCCTGTTGGTTTTCATAACATGCATGGTCGCTTCCATCTGACCCTTGCCTTTTTTCACTTCTGATTGTATCTCATCACCTATACGTTTAAAAAATTCAGGATCTCTATTTATGAGAGCCATGATTTTTTCTTGTTCGGCTGGAGATACGCCCTTAAGTTGTTTTTTTAATAATTGTTTTGTAAGAAATTCTTTAAAAAATGCCATACCTTTATGGTAGCAGAATAATCTTCAAGTCTGCAAGTATACGATCATGCAATTGTAGTGATATAATTGCGTTTTCAAAATCACCTTTATTTAAATAGTCTTCTGCAACATCTATCGCCTTTTTAGCATCTATCAACAAGTCAGTACTTGATGCTGTTTCCTCAAAACTGGCAATATTTTTTTCAGCATCACTTAATCTTTCCTTGATATCTGATTCTGTAGTTGATGATATGTTTGTATATTCTTTATTTTCTATATCAACACGTAAATCTATCGCTTTAAAAACCTCTGCTTCTACACTTGTCGACACCTTGTACAATTCATCAGCTTTTAATGCACTCTCTAGATCTAGAGCTATTTTCTTAGCCTCAGTGATCTTATCCTCACTTACCAAAGAAGCAACTTGATTTCTTATTTCTTTAGATCTACTTGAGACCTGATCGGCTAATATTTGATTTTTCGCAGAATTATCTGCCACATTTGCTGATGCTAGATTAAGCTTTATTTCTTGTATATCCTGTTGATTTTTGGACAAGTTTGATTTTATCAAATTATCTCTCTTTAGATTACTTAAAGTTAACTTAACTTCATTTATATCAGATAATGCAGTTTTAGATCTATTTGTAAATACTCCAACCGCTTGTGTACCTATAACGACTAAAAGTACTAGGGGTATAGAATATCTTAAGTATTGAGTAAAATATGTTTTAGAATTGTAAAATGGAGATTTTACAGCTTTCTTTTCTGCTCTTTCAAAAACAGATGCTAGGATACTTTGTTTTTCAAGCAATGACAAATTCACTGATTCATTTGGTTTAAATGAACTTAAAACATTTTCTATTTCTTTGTGATTAATAATGTTTTTCATGCCTTTGTTTTAACTTTTCTAATATACGATGAATTTTTACAGATATTGTGTTTTCTTTTTGACCTATGACTTGAGAGATATCCCCCAAACTCATACCATCAACATATCTCATGTAGATTAATTCTTGAGATTCAAGATCTAAATCTTTTAAGAACCTAAGCAGTTTCTTATAATCTATATCTATACTCGTGTTGTGCGATATGTCTTCATCTGAAGAATACTCGTACCCACTTTCCAGTAAATCATCAAGTGACTGGCTTTGCTTCTTTCTATAGTGATCTATTATTGTGTTTCTAGTTGTTTTAAACAAGAAGGCTTTATGGTTGAAAGTTAATTCATTTTCATTTTCCATACTATCGGTCAAGTACTTGAAGTATTTAAAAAACACGTCTTGTACGATATCTATAGCCTTTTCCTTATCACTTACTCTAAACAATGTAAATCTATATAGTTGATCTATGTGCTCATTGTATATATTTTCAAAGTAGCTGTTGAACTCTGTTTTTGAAAGAGATTTTATGGCTGTATTGGTGTTGGACATAGTGTCTTCTTTCATATTATAGAACGTATAGCTTAGGGTTATATTACAAGAAAAATGAATAATTAATAAGATAGATAAGTAATAAGCGAAAGGCTTATTATTAATATAGTAACAAATCCCGTTATGAGTTTTATTGATGTTTTATCTATCATTTGTATAAACTATTATAACACAAAAGCCACCCGTGAGGGTGGCTTTTGTTTAAACTTGACTTTAAGTCTTTGACTAAATTCAGTCTATACTAAGCGATTAAGATTAGTATGAGAATGTTGATGAATCAAGAGCTTCGAATCCAGCTGATTGTGTAACTGCTGATCCACCTGTTGGTGTCCAAGTTATACTATCAACTTTAAGTTTGTAAACACCTGTTGGTGTAGTTGAAGCAAAAGTTCCTGTAAACTCTAAGTTTCTAACTGAACCTTCTGCAAGGGTTGTTACACCACCTTCTACAGACGCTGTTACTGATGTTGTAGCAAACAAAGTTGTAGATGCTGTATTTTGAAGTCTTAGTACTGCTGTCATGTTTGCATTAATGTTTCCACCTTGTGGACTAACACCTAGAACAACTTTACCTTCTATACCTGTAACTGCATTGCTAGCACCATTTTTTATAGTAGTAAGCATTGAAGATACTTTACTAAATTGTGGAACAACTGGGGCAAAATAGTGGAATACAGGTGTTGCAGGAATAGTTAATGTTGACAATGTTTCTGAAGAACCATTTGGTTTCTCATATGTTACAGATTGTACTTTTGTAGAAACAACTGTACCTGTAGCTGTATTTGAAGGCATATCAACTTTTATAGTAAATGTTTTTAACATGTCAGTTCCAACTGATACGTTGTAACTTGATAAGTCAAATACAACATCTGCTGTAGTTGAACCTACTGGTGAAGCTGTTGAACGAGCATCTATAAGTGTAGAACCGTCATATAAGTATATGTTTGATGGTAATGTACTTGTAGATGTAAGAACTGTAGCTCTTACTGAAACATTAGTTATTTTTGAAGAACCTGTATCTGATTTCAAAGCAAATGTTGAAGTAAGAACTTTTTCAGCACCGTTTGAGTTTCTATTTATTCTGTAGTTTACAGAGTAGATAGTTGTAGCATCATCTCTAGCTGATAGACTTGATGTACCTGGTTTTTTGAAAGTATGAGTTCTTACGTCTGTTAGAGTTGAATAGTTACTTATTCCACGTCCATCTACTACTCTTATTCCTTGTGTACCATAAACATTTATAGTAACTTTTCTCTCTGTATCAATTGAATTTGTGTCAAAAGAAACAGTTAGAGTTTTCAAAGTATCTTTTGAAACTTTAAGTCCTAGTCCTGCGATTTGTACGTAGTATAGGTTTGGAGTAACTGAAGTATCTTTAGAGAATGTTGAAGAGTTAACAGGGATTGTTGCCAATACTGTTGAACCATCTTTAATCATTATTCTGTTTATAAGAGTTGAAGGATTTTCAAATGAAGCTGTTCCTGAAGGATTAGCATCTACAGATACTCCTAGGTTAATTCTCTCAACTGAAATATCAGCTTGTTTAGCTTTAAATTCAAGTGCATAAACATTTACGTCTGTATTTGTTTGTACATTTGGATTGTTAGTAACAAGTGGTGAGATTTTAACTTCTGCAAAACCTTCACCTCCTGACAATGTATTATTCACTACTGTAGTTGTTCCAGGAACTACTACCACAGGAGATGATGCGTTAAGCATAGCTCTTGTTAGAGGTCCAACGAATCCTGATCTAGGAGTGATGTTTTTAGCAAATTGGTAATCTTGAAC
>JAYSOO010000108.1:0-6583 GCA_043722755.1 Candidatus Parcubacteria bacterium | reverse complement strand
ATGAATACAAGGATGTTTGGTACACCAATTTGTTTTGCCAATAGAACGTGCTCACGAGTTTGTGGCATAGGTCCGTCAGTAGCAGCAACCACTAGTATAGCACCGTCCATTTGAGCGGCACCTGTAATCATGTTTTTGATGTAGTCGGCGTGACCTGGAGCATCTACGTGAGCGTAGTGTCTGTTTGGGGTTTCGTATTCACAGTGAGCAAGAGAGATAGTGATACCTCTTGCTTTTTCTTCTGGAGCTTTATCGATGTGAGCGATATCTAAAACTTTAGCATCATAACCATTACCTTTTTTTGCAAGGGTGTTTAAGATAGCTGCTGTCAAAGTTGTCTTACCATGATCAACGTGTCCGATTGTTCCAACGTTCACGTGAGTTTTTGATCTGTCAAATGCTGCTGTTGCCATAATTTTTTATTTTATTTAAATTTATTTTTTAATTAATTAATTCTTTTTACCAATTATATTTATAAATATATAATACAGAAAGTTTATCAGATAATACGCAAAAGTCAAATGAACCAATAACAGGAATTGTTTACCAGATGTCTTGCAATACCAACCTCGTGAGCCAATGGCCAGATTGGTCCCTACTGGACCAGTACACCTTTTGGCTTTTACTTCGCAAAAGACTCAAAAGCTTTTCAATTCCTAAAAATATACCCCCAGTATATTTTTGCCATCTCTATACTTGAGCCAATGGCCAGAATTGAACTGGCGACCTACTCCTTACCATGGAGTTGCTCTACCGTCTGAGCTACATCGGCGTGTGTAATCATCATGATAACTTAATCTCTTTTTCTTTCCAAATATACACAAACAGTACGTCTCTTAAAAGGCTTACCGTCCTTAAAGTGTTTATATGACTTTATCATTTTATGGATAATAAAATACGGTGAAAATAATTCCTGCAATTCATCTTCAGTGAATACGTGCTCTAATGCTTTAAACTTAGGGTGAATATATGAATTATGCTCCTTGCCTGGCGTTGGATAATCCTTAATCATCCTTATAGCATTTTGATCATTATCAAGGACAAATGTCTTTAACAGCATCCAAGAGAAAGGCTTCATAACTCGTGCTTTGTCTTTTATATATCCTTGTCTTTTATCATCATCGAGGAAGTGTATAACCATCATGTCCAATACAACATCGACGGATTGATCAGGTAAATCAACTGAATCAAAAATGCTTTGCTTTATAAAATGTAAGCTTTTTAGATGCACAAATTTTTCTTTTGCTTGCTTTATTGCTTCGTCGGAAATATCAAAGCCTAGACCTTTCATATGATATTGCTCACACAAATTTCCTATATTTCTTCCATTTCCACATCCAATATCTAGTGCGAATCCACCCATATTAAAAGCTGGCCATTCGGCGTTTCTATTTACCCATTTTACAAAATTAAGGAGGTCACTTGAGGGATCTTCTGATAATTGCAAAAATGCAGCTTCTTTATATTCCTTGTTCCAAAATTGATTTTTTTTACTTTTATTTACGTCTTTATTAGTTTTCATTGAAATTGTCTTTTTTTGATTTGAAACCTGCAAACATATCTTTTTTAAGTCTATGATGTACGGCCTGCTTTTTCTTATTTACCCGTTCTTGCTGGTATATATGATAATTTGGATTATAGTTACTATTAACCATAACTTCATTCTTGTCAACAAACAACAAGTCGAGGGCAAAGTATATAACATTTGAACTAGTTGGAATAAGGTTGAATAATATAGCAAATATAAACAATATTAATGATAAATCTGTATTAATAAAACTAATAACAATAGCCATTACAGCTGATATTATGGGTACCAATATACGAATGTACCCACTACGCCACTCATTTAGAGGCAGTGATACAGTGTCTATCTTAGGGCTTCTTTCTATATGCAGTCTCATGAACAACAATACTATTCCTATGGCGATAACGTTTAAGCCATATATAAATATCGATATTGGATTATGTGAATAAATCCCCAAGAAATGGGCAGAAAAAGGTATAGTTGTGATGAATAAGAAAAATATCGCATTATAATTTGCTAAGCCAACGCTTAATGTTTTTGCATATACTGATGTTAAAAAGTGATGAGACCTCCAATATGTAAAAAGAAGTGCAAAACTTAATACAAAACTAGTAAATATGGGTATACTGTGTCCTAAAGCTTCTAGTAACTGGAGAGAGCTGGGTTCTTTAACTTCTAATAATGGAACCTTAAGTTCTATAGCTAGCAAAGTCATAACGATAGCAAAGATACCATCTGATAGACCATTTAATCTCTGTTCTTTCATAATAAATATAGTATAACATGCTTATAATAATAAGTATGCTATACTCAGTAAATGTTAACAAAAGGCAAAATCCAATCATTAAAATCTTTCACCGACAAGAAAGAACGTAATAAAAAAAACATCTTTTTAGTTGAGGGCGAGAAAAGTGTGGCTGAATTACTACTTTCAGACATGACTATTAACGAGCTTTTTATTACGAGTGAATTTTCTAAAAAATACGCAGATGAGTTAAAAGAATGTGGAAAAAGACATGCTGCTATTGAAAAATGGCTAAAACCTCAGTTTGTTGAAGCAGGTGAAATAAACAAAATTTCTACAATGGAAAGCTTGAAAAGCGAATGTACTGCAATCGCAATTGTTAATCAACTAGAAAAAGTTGAACTAACCATAGAGGATATTGCCCACATGCTAAGCACTGAAAAAGTTATCATGCTTGATGATATAAGGGATCCGGGAAACATGGGAACTATCATCAGACTTGCAGATTGGTATGGTATCAAGACAATCATCGCATCGATCGGTACGGTTGATATATATAATCCTAAAACAATATCCGCTTCTATGGGATCATTCTCTCGCGTAAGGGTTATATATAGAGATGTAAATGAGATATTAAATATCGTAAACAAAAACAGAATTGACGTTAACATAATAGCATCAACGCTTAATGGTCAGAATGCAAATGAATTTAAATGGCCAAAAGCTGGTGCCTTAGTTATAGGCAATGAATCAAACGGTATAAATGAAATAGCTTTAAATAAAATTGAATATAAAATAACCCTGCCTTCAGGTGGAAGAGCAGAGTCATTGAACGCCTCTATAGCTTGTGGAATATTATTAGATAGGTGGACTAGATAATAATTGAATACGATTTATTCATCTGATTTATTATCGGTACTTGTGGCCTTTGTGGTAGTGGCCTTACTTTCAACTGTTACAGATTTTGTCGAGGTAGCTTGTTGATCAACTATGATCGGACCAACGTTTATAAGCTTATTTTCACCTTGTCTATATATGATAGCTTTTTGAGCTTTTGGAAAAACCATCAAGTAGTCGCCATCTTTTGAACCCATATAGAACTTTTGTTCTACTATGAGTTGATCAGCTTTGATAATTGTTGCAATAACAGGAGTCTCTTCTGGTACATTTATCAGTTTTGAAACTTTAGCAACTAAAGTTTTTATCTCTTTATCACTTAGTTGACCTTCTGGTGTTGCAGGGGCGCTAAATTTATTATATATGGCGAATACAAGTAGCGCTATTACAATAATAATCAATAATGATAGGATTTTTTTATTTTTCATTTGAAATTTTTTATTTAACTTATAATCTGTGGATATATTATAGCAAATAATAATTTTTTTTGTGGTCTAAAACATAATCTCGCCTTTTTGTGAATACAACTTCACAGACTGTATCGTGTCATATTGAGTCAAAGTGTCTTTCAGTACCGATAATAGATGCTGACTCTGACAACTGCTCAAAGACCCTATAGGATATCCAGTTGGAGTCATGTCACTTTCAAGCATAACCTTTGCGGTACCACTCGCTATTTCTATAGATTGATATACTCCATATGCTTTTAATTCATCAGAGAATAAAAATCTCAATGAGGAATCAGCAATATCTTCTGTTTTAGGCACTTGAGCAATAACTTTCTGAGTAATGCCACAATCTATAGTTTGAGCTGCAGTAGTATTTTGCACATACACAGTAATATCCATTTTCTCAACGGCAGGAGTTGATGTAGAGTTTGTAATAATATGATTTTCATCAATAACTATACTGTCATTTGCAAGATACAACCCCATGAGTGCAAAAATTACGACTATTAATACTGCTATTATAATATTTTTCTTCATATATGTATTAGTTTCCTTTTTGTGAAAATGTTAAATCAGCCTTAACTTCGTTTAGATAAAATTCCACGGCCTTTATGCTTGGAAATTGCAAAGCAGTTTCTTCTAGCTGAATCCTAAGTCGTGGATCATCGCACACTCCATTTAATGGACCAACTTTTCCGATAAGATAAATCTTGGCCACACTGTTCTCCACTATTGCCTTATCAAAATATAAATCTTTTTGTGACGCTATAAAGTTTCCTGGAGCTAATTCTCCAGGCATCCAAATATCCCTCTTAGAGAATAATTCCCTCAATGTCACAGTTAATGGCATAGATGATGCTGGAACAGTTCTCTCTTGTAATTCAACCACATCACATCCTCTAAAGTTATTTTTATTTGATGTTTCCATTTGGGCACCTAAAAGAGCGACTTTAACTTTCATGGTTGTAGATGTAGAAATAACCTCTCCGGAAGTGGTCGTTGCCACTATTGTGGTAGCATGATTTTGCTTATCTGAAGTAACCAAAATCATACTGTGTTGTAAATAAAAGGCAATTACACCTGCTATAGCTAATAATAATATAAGTATTATGAGGTTCTTTTGCATATATCAATTATACCACTAATCAGTAATTCGGACCTTACACGCCTTACTTTGACTGAGAATTTATAACTGCCACTTCCTGATATTTCATACCGATATAAAAAGTAAGCATTGAAATAACCAGTATAAAAAAGATAAATTAAAAAACCTCCTCAGAAGAGGAGATTCCTTAAACATCACTGGAGGGGCGGCTGTTCCCTCATCTGCAACTTTCCCATAAAGGGACTGCAATCCAGCTAGACCTTTCTGGCGTCAGCGCATATATGTATATAATATATTTTATTGACGTTTTGTCAAATCCCTCGCAACGAATATTCCAAGCCAATTAAGAACAAATGGAGTAGAATCCATAAAATACTAATCAGTATGATTAGTATTTGAACTGTTATACCTGTATACCTCCATAATTTACTTAAAGTATTCTTTTTAAATATCTTGATTGATTTAAAAGCTAAAGCAATTGATAAAATTGAGATACAAATAAAAACAATCGAAATTATATGGTAATTAGTTTGTATAAAATGACTCATCCTAAAAAAATAACCGGACTCTATTAAAAAATAAAAATATATACCTGCAACCGCTAATATAAACGAGGTTAACCCTTAGTTATTAAATTTTTTTGTTTCCATACAAAAATTATACCGCAAACGAAAAACGCCTTGCGGCGTTTTTCTAATGCGCGGTGAATGGGACTTGAGTCTTACAGACTCAGATACTTTTCCATCTCATTTCGCCAAGGCTCATTCGATAAGGAAAAGTTTTTCAAGTCCACTACGGAGGCAAACTATTGCCTCCTTACCACACAACACAAAACCCACCTAATGGTGGGTTTTGCTTAATGCGCGGTGAATGGGACTTGAACCCACGACCTTCCGCGTGACAGGCGGACGCTCTAACCAGCTGAGCTACCACCGCATTATACTTGTGGATACATCTATTATACATAATAAATCACCCTTCTCAAGTCAGTGTCAAGCACTGGTGTCTTCCGACGGAATCGGTCCTTACAGGACCAGTACGGGTTTTATATTTTCTCAAATTCTTTGAATTCTCAAAAATAAATAAAACCCTTTCGATTCCTTTCCGCAAGCCGAGTTATCGGCTTGCTCAGTGCATATCACTGGTGTCTGTGGAAGGAATCGAACCTTCGACCTTGGGCTTATGAGTCCCATGCTCTAACCGACTGAGCTACACAGACGTAAATAGCTATTGCTTGTTGCGGGACTCGGATTTGCACCAAGATCTCCAGGTTATGAGCCTGGCCAGTTACTGTTACTGACATCCCGCTACACTTTAGATGTTTTCATATAATAACTTATTTTTTATAAAAAATCAACCTAAATAAAGTTCAATTCCTCAAAAACTTTTTCATAATTACCTATTGCATCCTCGACTTTCTGCCTTGTTAATACATAATCCAGACCCTGATGCGCAATCTCATTTCTAACCTTATGAGCCGACCATGCCAGGTCTAAAGTTTGTAACTTAGACTTATCAGTAAATTTCAATATTTCCCCTATTGAATATCCTTGAAAACCACTTTTATTCAAAACCTCGTACAGCATAATATCCGCCTCCAATATCGCCAGCTTCCAATCTGATTGATTAGCAGAATTATAATACTTTCCAATAACCTGCCATCGAGGATTAATAATACCGTTATTATCCGCCTCTGATGACTCTAATACTTTTTCATTCCTCTTTTCCAAATCTTTTTCTTCTGGAAAAAATTTCTTTTTATAGTTGTTAACTATCATTTCTGTTCTGAATTTATTGTAGTAAATAATTCCAGAAAAAAGTAATGTCAAGAATATCAATATTGAAAAAAATATAACTGA
>JAYSOO010000107.1:0-6653 GCA_043722755.1 Candidatus Parcubacteria bacterium | reverse complement strand
TTAAAAAAGCAAACATGGATAAGGCAATCGTAAGACCAAGCATCCCAGTCTCCCCTAAATAAAACCGGGCGGGCGGGATATTAAACCAAAGAAAAGCTAGCAAACCTCCAACAATAGTACCTCCAAGTGCAGCTAAGTCATACTGCATGTTTGCAAACGCTATCAGCGTATATGCCATAAATGCTGGTATCAAAACTCCGGCGGCCAATCCATCAATACCATCTATAATTCCACCTGAAAAAATAGCCAGAGTAACAAACAGAAATAAAAATACGAAACCGAAACCTAAATACAGCTCTGGTCCAAACGGTATATGGACTGAATTCATTCCTAATTTTGAATAAAACCAATATGCTCCAATAGAGGAAATTAACAAAACAAAAAATATCCTAGTTTTTCTTGAAATACCGTCCCCAAGCTTTAATTCTTTGCCGTATATTTGAATAAGATCATCTATCAATCCAAAAATAGATCCTGTAATCAATGCCATTATAGGTAATGATGTTTGATTACGGGAAAAGAAATTTATCTTGTCCAAAATATCGTGGGTTACAACATGATCATAACTTATATAATCTTTAACAAATAATTGAAAGAAGGAAGTAAGGATAACGGTTAGTAATATAGATATCCAAACTATTATACCGCCGATTCTAGGAGTGTTACACTCCTCAAGCTCATTATGTATTTTTTTAAAGTCCTCAGATATAGCTTCAGTATTGGCAGTGCTTCGTGATTTTTTTTTCCACATTTTTTTTTTATACATGAAGTCAGCTAAGGGAGAAGTTATCAACATGCCAACGATAAACGATAGTAGTGTTGGTATTAATATTTTTAAGGCAGATAATATCATATACTTGATTGTAGCAAGAAATCTGCTATGTTTTGAACGTCGACAAATCTGCTTTTTTCTGTTGAATTTAGAACAATGATAAAAATTTGTCTGTCTAAGCCCTTTTGAACCGAAACAAATAGATTACCGCCGGACAAATCAGTAAAACCTGTCTTACTACCATTCAAAAAACTAAGATGATCCACTATCTTATTTGTATTATCTTGTAGAATAATTGTCTGATCAAAAATTTCTGGGTATTTGAAATAATACTCCTTTATAAAACCTATTAATGCCAAAAGCTCTGCCTCCCCGCCAGGAAGCCTTTCATCAGTACTTGATGAAACAGAAATATCCAGACCAGAAACATTTCTAAAATAAAAAACCCCAAACCTTTTTGTAAAATTATTCATATACCCAACCTGAGTCTTCTCATCTTTGCCAAAATATAAGGCCAGCCTTTGAGCTTCTTCATTTGAGGATGTTTTCATCATGTTTCTGATATCATTTAA
This sequence comes from Candidatus Parcubacteria bacterium, assembly GCA_043722755.1. Taxonomy (GTDB): domain Bacteria; phylum Patescibacteriota; class Minisyncoccia; order Phycocordibacterales; family CAIZLB01; genus CAIZLB01. Next base: position 5,309 of record JAYSOO010000107.1, on the reverse strand, counting down.
TACACCCTTGTTATTTTCATAAACTATCGTTGCTGTAACAATTTTAGTTAATGAGGCTAAAGAATATATTCTATTCATATTTTTTTTTCCTAAAATTGTATCGGCTGACGCATCGTATACAACAACACCCTGGGCAACTGTGTCGTCTATAATTTTTTTCAATTTATTCTCATCACCTCTTAACCTGTATTCTGTTATATAATCAAAATCTGGCTTGTTACCATTTTTATGTGTTAGAAATATAAAAAATGCCAGCATCAACGACAAGAATAGCAATAATTGTAAATCCTGTTTCAAAGTCATAGTAAAAACTAATCTTTTTCCTGAGCCTTAAAAGTTGATAATTTTATTATCACTTCATCAAAATCTGGTAATTGCTTTATATCTGTAATTCCTAAAAATGCCAATAGTTCAAGCGAGGGTCTGTACAAAAATGCACGCTCGTCAGATGGATCATCCACACGAGTAACGAGACCACGAATAAGCAAATTTCTTAAGATGAACTGTGAATTTACCCCTCTAACATAATCAATATCCGATCTTTTTACAGGACCTTGATATAGAATGATGGCCAAAGTCTCAAGTGCTGATTTTCCGAGGTCTTTTTGCAAATCATCTTTAATCATATTTTCAATAAACTCATTTACATCTGGATGAGTTCCAAGCGTAACCATGTCATCATAGCGGATCATGACCACTCCTGAATCTTGATTTAAATTTTCATTTAAAATAGTCAGACCTTGTTCGATCATTTCAACGTCAACATCTAAGACTTTACACAAGTTTTTGATTGTTATAGGCTCGCCTTTCCAAAAAAGATAAGCTTCTATTTTTTGAGCAATTTTATTCATAATATTTATATATTACCATATTCTGGAGTATTAACCTTCGTACTCTGCAAATCTATTTCTTCAAACAATTCGTTTTGATTTGCCAGAATCATATTTTGTTTTATAAGCTCCAACAGAGCAAGGAAACTTAGTGCGACATGTCTTTTATACTCTCTAAATTCTTCCTCATCTTTGAATTTTTTATTCCGCTGTCCTGAAAAGCTGGTAAATTTGAAATTGAAAACCACTCGAATCCTGTCGCTCAACTTGCCCATCATCTCTTCTATGCTAACTGTTTTTTTTATTTTTACTTTTTCTATTTCTTTTTCCATTTTAGGAATTTTGGATAATATTTTATAAATACCCTCTTTTATCGTATCAAAATTTATATCGTCACTTGGCGTAAATATTACTATATCTTTCTTAAAATTCCCTTGAAAATATAAAGTTTTTTTATTGAACATGACTTCTATTTTTTGACCATATTCTCTCATCAGAGTCAGAATTTTGAGCCTTCTTTCCAAATCCTCAATTTCCACATTTTCTTCAGCTGTAGTTTCAAGATTCGGCAAAAGTGATTTTGATTTTATTAACAACAAGATTGATGCAATAGAGAGAAATTGCGTCTTATTCTTTAGGTAAAATTCATCTGTTATATCGAAATCTTTTATAAAATTTATGAAATCTTCCGTAATGATTGAAAGAGATACCTGACTAATCAACAGTTTTCTTTTTTCAATAAGACTCAATAGGATATCCAACGGTCCTTCAAAATTTTTTGCTTTGTAAATATATTGATGAGTCATGATAAATATTAAATCTTTATAGCCTTCAATTCGAGCAATGCCTTTTCTGTCTCTTCGACGTTTGGAGTTTTTCCATGCCATGTGTAATCATTTTCCATAAAAGAAACTCCTTTTCCTGGTATTGTTTTTGCAATAATTATAGATGGAATGTTTAAAGTTTTTTTAGCTACATCAATAGCAGAAACAATATCTTCGATATTGTGTCCATCTATTGTTTGAACATGCCAGTTAAAGGCTTCCCATTTTTTATCCATTGGATCAAGAGGCAAGATATTTTCAGTATTTCCATCTATCTGTATATAATTTCTATCTACAAAGACAATCAAGTTATCAAGCTTTTCACGAGGTGCCAAAAGTGCAGCTTCCCAAATCTGCCCCTCGTCTTGTTCGCCGTCGGAAATCATGCAATATATATATCGACTAGTATTAGTTTTAAAATCTCTCTTGTCTGCAATAGCCATACCAACAGCCTGTGACAGACCTGAGCCTAGTGGACCAGAAGAAGTCTCAAGTGAGGGTAAAAATTCCCTATGAGGATGACCTTGCAAGATAGAGCTAAACTGTCTTAATGTAAATAGTTTTTCCAAATTAAAGTAGCCTGCATGAGCCATTGAGGCATACAATACGGGACATATGTGACCATTTGAAAGTACTAGCCTGTCCCTCAATTCCCAAAATGGATTTTTTGCATCATGTCTCATCTCTGAAAAATATAAAGTTGCAAATATGTCAGACATACCCAATGGTCCGCCCGAATGTCCCGATTTTGCTTTGAATAACATCTCGATTATTGAGATTCGAATATCTTTCGCTTTTTTCTTGATTAAGTTTATTTTTTCCACCGGTTTATTATATCATGCTTTTCTCTCAAACTTGAAAGAAAAAACTGCTTATACAAAAAAGTATGGACGCTTTTTTCTTAATGTTTTACCAAGGGGAGTTTGATGAGTGAGCCGACCAGCAGCGAAATGATGACTTCTAGGCGGAGCGAAGAAAACGAGCTTACTTAAGCATAATTTTTTCGTACACCTGATAATTTGAATCAACGATTAAGATATTTTTATATTGCTCAAAAGAAAGATCACTACCCTTCATGTCTACAAAATATTGCCTGATAGACGAGCTTTTAAGCAGCTTACCAAAATCAACAAAGTTGGTATCATTTGTGACTTCAGAAGTGTCGGTCAGCCAAATACTTAAATCTTCCCTCATCGGATTTGCAGATTCAATTGTCAAAATAAGATTGCCGTTTAATTTTTTCAGAGTTACCTTGCTGACAATTTTAGTGTCAGTACTGCTGTTTTGCAAAACTATGTTTTTATTTTGTATCATATCATGACTATTGTATGGATATATATCATTTATCTGCTCGACATAATCAGTACCTATCTGTAACGGAGACTTATTTGGACCTATGATCAAGTTTGTAAATGAAGGTAAAAATACCAAGGCCTTAAAAGCCATATATACAATCAACAGCATCAGGACTAGACCAATTAGTTTTTTAAACATACTTTAATTTTAACACAGATCCATAAAATAATTTAGATTTTCTCTTGCGTTTCCAGAATCAAATATAGCTGAGCCAATCACGAACTCACTTACTTTCAAATCGATCAATTTTAGGATGGTCTTATTATTTATACCACCATCAACTCGCAATAATATTTCAGGATCTTCCTTCTTAATTTTCTCTATCAATCCAAGACACCTGTCATCAAATTTTTGACCTTGAGATCCTATAGTTTTTACAGTCATTATTTGTAAAGCTTTGATAATTTTTCTTTGCAATAAATCTTTTATGAGATTTTCATATGTAAAATATTCATCATAAGTAACAGCTATAATCACATCAATCAAATATGACTCCATTTCTTTTATAAAATCCATCATTACTGATTCGTCTTTAAAAGATGTTGGGTGAATGATCACAGTATTGCCACCTATTCTTCCCCATATATCTTGATGAATCTCAGGATTTTGAACCATTAAATCAAATTCATAATTTATACTATCCCAATTTGGCAATCCATCTTCTTCGTTTAAAAGCTTTTTTATTTGATAGCTGTCTTCTATTCTATTGTTGCTCGCGGCACTGTATGGCCATGTCTTGCGGTTTACAAACAATCCATCACATATATCAATATGAACTTGCTGTACGTCATGCAATATTGCTTCTATCTTATTTTCTATTTCATTGTAGTTTGATTCTAGTATTGCGGGTAATATATTCATATTTTATTTAATTTTCTAATTTTGATAATCGTCTCACATGCCTCTCTTCATTTGAAAAATTCTCGCCAAGCCATGAATTTAAAGCGTTCAAGGCATTTTTATTTTCGATGAATCGCGCAGCGAAGGAGATAACATTAGCATTATTGTGCTGTCTGCTCAACTTGGCAATAGTTTCATTTAATCCTATATCATTTCCATATATAAGTATGGATCTTACGTTTTTATACTTGTTTGCACAGACGTTTTCACCCTGTCCTGAACCACCAATGACTATACCTCGATATTGTTTTGGGTCAGGATTTTCAGATATAAATTGCCCTACCTGCTTAATAAAATCAGGGTAATCATCAGTCTCGGTATATGTATCAGGACCCATATCGATCACATCAAAACTCTTTTCTTTTAAGGATTTAATAAGATATTCTTTTAATTCAAATCCAGCATGATCTGAGGCGATGGCGATTTTCATATATATAGTATAGCATCAAAGTCAAAAAAAATGACTCATTCTGGTTGAGAGTGAGTCATTTTTTATTTACTTATTGAATATCTTTTAGTTAAGAGAAGGCATTGGAAATTCTGTTGCTGGACACAATAACAAGTTCATTTGTCTTTGTGTTGTTTTGTAGAAATATCCTGTTGGAGCTGTGATTCCCCATGGGGCTAGAACATTAGTTTTATATTTCAATTGGAATGTTTTCACAGCATCAAAAGTCATGTTTCCGAAAAATCCTGTTGTTGGAATATTAAGACCTAGGTTTCCATTTAAGAAAGACTGTAGTCTTCTAACCTCTACAGCATCATTGTTTCTACCTTTTTTAATAAAAGTTTTCATAACATTACATGTAGAGGTTGATGTAATAACATTAGATACAGGTGTACCTGAAGTTATACCTCCAAAAGATGATCCACCGAAAGATGATCCACCACCGAATGAAGGTCCTGATGATCCACCTCCTCCAGAAACTGGTGGCACTGGTGTTGTTGTAGTTGCAACTGGTGCAAAAGCAACACAATCTGAATCAGCTAATCCTGTTAGGAAGTCACCATCGTTATCTGTTCCAGCTGCACATGAAGCAGCAGTTTCTACAGAAGATGTAGATATTGTAATGGTATTAAAAGCAGTACAATCTGAATCAGCTAATCCTGTTAGGAAGTCACCATCGTTATCTGTTCCAGCTGCACATGAAGCAGCAGTTTCTATTGTAGTCGTATATACAAAAACTGTAGTATCGCAATCTGGATCAGTTACTCCTGTTAGGAGGTCACCATCGTTATCTGTGCCAGCAAGGCAAGATGCTGATGTTTCCACAGACAAAATCGCAGCCTTAGTTGTTACGGTTAATAATGTCGATAGCGTTAAAACCGTTATCAGTATAAATGTTGTTTTTTTCATAATACGTTAAGTGTACCACAGAAAGTAATCTTGTCAAGTGTT
>JAYSOO010000106.1:0-6818 GCA_043722755.1 Candidatus Parcubacteria bacterium | reverse complement strand
TAAAGATCTGATACCTTTATTTTCATTCTTATTTTTCAAAGGTCGCTGTCGAACATGCAAATCCAAAATTTCCTATCAGTATCCATTAGTTGAAGCTGCTACTGGTATTATGTTTGTTCTCATAACTTATTTTTATTTTTTTGATAACAGTATATTTATAGGAAATAATATTTTTAATAAAGGTTTGATACTTCAAGCATTTACTCAAATGTCTTATGTCAAGTATATTTTTTATATAATGGATCTGGTCCTCGTGTCTATCTTGATGTGTATATTTGTTTATGATTTCAAACACAAGATCATTCCAGACACGTTAGTATATTCCGGAGCGGCTTTGATGTTTATTAAAATTCTGATCTCTATATTTATTTTTAATGCGCCGACAATGACTGTTATTTCATCTTTGTTTGCTGGTCCACTGGTTGCTCTACCATTTGCACTATTCTGGCTAGTTTCGGGTGGACGTTGGATGGGATTAGGCGATGCAAAATTGGCATTGATAATAGGTTGGGGATTGGGTGTTGCATATGGATACACTGCACTGATGTATTCCTTTTGGATCGGGGCGATTGTTATTCTTGGATTAAGTATGCTGAGAGAAATGCTGGAAGCGTTTTCAACTCACAATAATGCGCTCGGTATGAAGATAAAATTTTTACATAATAAAAAGCTGCAATATTTTACAAATAAGATACCCTCCTACAAATTGAGGTCAGAAATACCCTTCGGACCCTTCATGATAGTAGCTTTCTACATGATTTATTTTATTGGAAGAAATCTTTTGTGGTGGACTTAAAGAGTTTATTTTTAAACTTATTTTTAAACTTATTTTAAAAGGCTTTTTTGGACATTTTTTATTTTTAGTTGTCTTTTGTTAACATAGTTAAATGATCCTTTGATAATCACTTGACTTTGTTTCCGTTTCGTATATAATAGACACCCATACGGAATAGAAATATTACTCTCGAATGCATGAGTCATTCAAGAAAAATTTCTACGAACAATACATTGAAAACTTAATAAGATATACATACATCACAATAGATATGTAAGAACATTGTACTGATTTTGTACAATGAGCAAGAATTAATTTAAAATTAATCAAATCCTTTCTTTTGTTCTGTTTGAGTTTTTTATTTAGAGTTTGATCCTAGCTCAGGATGAACGCTGGCGGCGTGGATAAGGCATGCAAGTCGAACGGAGACTTTTTGAGATTACATCAAGAACTGTCTTAGTGGCGAACGAGGTAGTATAACATAGGTATCTTCCCCTAAGTCATGAATAACATATCGAAAGATATGCTAATACATGATGGTCTCTACGGAGTAAAGTTTACTGTAAAGTACGCGCTTAGGGACGAGCCTATCTGATATCAGCTAGTTGGTAAGGTAATGGCTTACCAAGGCTATGACGTCTAGAGGAGCTGAGAGGCTGACCCTCACCGATGGGACTGAGACACGGCCCATACACCTACGGGTGGCTGCAGTCGAGAATTTTCCGCAATGGACGAAAGTCTGACGGAGCGACGCCGCGTGGTTGATGAAGTACTTAGGTATGTAAAAACCTTTTATGAGGGAAAAAGTTATTGATTGTACCTCATGAATAAGGGGTTGCTAAACTCGTGCCAGCAGCAGCGGTAATACGAGTGCCCCAAGCGTTATCCGGAATTATTGGGCGTAAAGGGTGAGTAGGTGGCTATATTAGTCTTGTGTTAAAGCCTTCGGCTCAACCGAAGATCTGCATAGGAAACGGTATAGCTAGAGTATGTGAGAGGTGTGTAGAACTCATGGAGTAGGGGTGAAATCCGTTGATATCATGGGGAATACCAAAAGCGTAGGCAGCACACTGGCACATTACTGACACTGAATCACGAAAGCGTGGGTAGCGAATGGGATTAGATACCCCAGTAGTCCACGCCCTAAACGATGTACTCTAGTTTTGTGGGGAATCGACCCCCTGCGAGACTAAGCTAACGCGATAAGAGTACCGCCTGGGTAGTACGATCGCAAGATTAAAACTCAAAGGAATAGACGGGGACTTGCACAAGCGGTGGATTATGTGGTTTAATTCGTAGGTAAACGAAGAACCTTACCAAGGTTTGACACCTAACTGAAAGCTCTAAGAAACTAGAGCCCTCGCAAGACAGTTAGGCAGGTGATGCATGGCCGTCGTCAGTTCGTGGTTTGAATTGTTCCCTTCAGTGGGGTAACGAACGCAACCCTCGTCGTGTGTTACAAGTGTCACACGAGACTGCCCAGCCTAAAGCTCATAAATACTTTTATTTTTATAATTGTTATTTGTGATTTCTAGGCTGGGAGGAAGGCGAGGATGACGCCAGGTCCGCATGTCCCTTTGACATCTTGGGCTACACACATAATACAATGGTCGGTACAACGCGACGCAATGGGGCGACCCGGAGCAAACCGTTTAAAACCGGCCTCAGTTCGGATTGAAGTCTGCAACTCGACTTCATGAAGCTGGAATCGCTAGTAATCGCGGGTCAGACATACCGCGGTGAATACGTTCTCAAGTCTTGTACTCACCGCCCGTCAACTCAAGGGAGCCAGGAGTACCCGATATCTCACCATGTGTGGGACTACGGTAAGCTTGGTAACAGGGAGTAAGTCGTAACAAGGCACGGGTAGCGGAAGCTGTTCGTGGATTTATTCAAGTGAAAACTGTCTATGTCACCTGATTTATCAGGTTGCATCAGATTTATAACGGTCGTTACTGGATTCTCAAGCAATTGAGACATTCAACAGTTCTTATATGCTGTCGTTCATATAAGCGAAGAAGTTCGTAAAACTTTGACATGTCGGAAAGACGATGACTTAAACAGAACAAAAGAATTTGTTTGATTAGTTTTTAGATTAATTCTAGCATAGCTATATTGTGATTTTGTCAAAATTATGTAATACTCAGTACATGATATTTTTTCCGTGTGGACGGAATGCAATATTATAAGTGAGTTTGATGAGTGAGTTTCTTCGCAGGACTTCTTGCCCTAGGCAAGTGGTCCGAGGACTGAAACGGAACGAATAAAACGAACGCGCGCGTAGCTCAGTTGGTAGAGCGCTCGACTGATACTCGAAAGGTCCTTGGTTCAACTCCAAGCGCGCGCACCAACACAAACAGAAAGAAAAGTAAAAAGCCACCTGACTCAAACTGAGAAAGGTGGTTTTTGCTAATATCGTATAGCGACGGATGACTTACTTCTTGATGCAGACTGCGGCCACCTTGTCGTCTTCGTCAACTTCGTAGTTGTCGTCGAAGAGGCGCTCCATCAAACTCGGTTTTTCGAATTCCTTTATATGCTCATTTCTGAATGGTTCAAGGCCGTAGATTCGACCCTCTTTCTCAACGAAATAGAGAAGAATCTTGTTTTTGCCATTGACGTCACTGTTGCGGCACATGCCGTTGAGCATGCTTTTTACGATCTTTGCTTCCTCGAGGGTCGCGAAGCGATAGCCCATCTGATCGATGAGGTGAAGAATGTCATGGATCATGACTTTCTCCGTTTCGTTTTCGAGTTTTCCGGCAGGATCACTGACCATTTCATCAATGTCGAGATCCTTGAGGTAGAAAGTGTCAAGGACCTCGACATAGCCTGCGCCTGAGAGTCCTCCAATTAGTTCGAATTTGCCTGTGGTGCCGATAGGAATCGAGGGCACGAGTTGTTGCAATGGTGTCATGGTTGTGGGTAATTGTGTATGTTCAACTATTTAATAATAGCATATTTAATTAAAAAAGTCAATTAATTGGGTAATTTGCTTTAACATTTGACACAAAAACCCCACCTCTGATATACTGTATCTATCGGAAGCAACTCCTTATATGGGCAAGTCTATATCGGGAATTTCCTTTGGATTGGAAGCAACCCCTTGTACAGTTTCGTCTGTACCGGGGATTTCCCTTTTTTGGATAAGGTCTATGATGTCAGACATATATATTATTTCTAAATATAATCTTTCTTTAATCATTGTTGATGTATTCTTAGGATGTGCATTAAAACATCTAACCCTTTCTAATTTAGATTTTGCATAATCTAGTAATGAAGCAAAATCTCCATCACCAGAAGTAAGTATTAATGCTTGGATATTATGGTTTTCGATATCTAAAGTTATTCTGTGTGCAATCTCAACATCGCAATTAGCTTTCAATCTCTTATTTTCTTTATAGCTTTGTTTAAAAACAATTTCAATCACGTTTTTATATAAATCTAGATATAATTGCTTGTCAGATTCAAATCTGGCAGTGAAATATATTATTTTATCTGCCTTGTATTTATTCTTTAGATAAGTGACAAATTTAACCATATTAAAATCCAGACCCTGATCTCGAGCACTAAGTATAATATTGGCTGCATCGATGTATATATTTGTTTTCATAATCTCGTAATTTTACCTTGATGGGGTTAAAGTAAATTAGGAGAAATGATAAAGAAAACCTGAAGTTTTTTATGATATAATTTTCTTCATATGAATATGCTTAATCCAAAAATATTTTCCGACATTAAAGAAATAGAACAAACCCCTATCCGTAAAGGTTTTGGTGAAGGCCTACTTATTGCAGGAGATAAAAATAAAAATGTTGTAGGTCTATGTGCTGACTTAACAGAATCAACCCAGATGAATCTTTTTCGTGATCGTTTTCCTGACCGTTTCGTTGAGATAGGAGTGGCCGAACAAAACATGGCATCTGTTGCCTCAGGAATGGCTGCTATGGGTAAGATACCAGCTATGACATCATACGCTATGTTTAGTCCAGGACGTAACTGGGAGCAGATTAGGACGACTATTTGCTACAACGATCGTAAAGTTATCATTGCTGGAAGTCATGCGGGGATCTCAGTAGGTCCTGATGGTGGAACGCATCAGGCGATAGAAGATATGGCTCTTATGAGAGTATTGCCTAATATGACGGTTATATCTCCGTGTGATGTTATAGAAGCACGTAAGGCGACAATAGCAGCATTTGAGAGTGCACAAAAATCTCCAGTGTATATACGCCTTGCTCGAGAAAAAACACCGATCATTACGACAGAGGAAACTCCGTTTATTATTGGAAAAGCAAATGTACTTTACCAAACTGAACATGCAGAAACATTTGACACACTCATTTGTGCAACTGGTGCGCTCGTGTATAATGCATTGCTTGCAGCAAAAGAATTGGAAGAAAAACATAATCAGAAAGTTGCTGTGATAAATTTTCATACAATAAAACCACTTGACACCGAAACTCTTTTTGTATATGTGGAAAAATCAGAAAAAATAATAACTGTAGAGGAACATCAAATAGCAGGAGGGTTTGGATCGGCGATATGCGAAGCTGTATCAGGTAAGTATGCAAAGATTATTCACCGTATCGGAGTACAAGATCACTTTGGACAGTCTGGAACACCAGCTGAACTTATAAAGTTTTACAAGATGGATGTTGCAGATATCGTTGCAGTTAGTATATAATACAAACATGATAACAGAAAATAATATCACTTTTGATGAAGATAAATACAAGATAAAATCAAGAAGTATCTTTGGTCAAGCTGAAGTGCCTAAGATGATATTGTTTTTAACAAACAAAGGTATAGTAAAAACCGAAAGTCAGGCAAAAGCTGTTTTACTTGGTTTAACCACATGTTTCTTTGTTGCTTCTATTGTTGTGTTTGCGGTGTTTGTGTTGGATGTACGTATAGGCGGACAGTCAGGTGGTATTACTCCAGAGCAATTACAGGAAAATAGAGATAGATTTCAACAGATTATTAACAATGGTAAGAATGCAAATACTCAAACTAATCAATAATATAGGCATAATATATGAAAACAATATATAAAAAAGGATTTACTCTTATAGAGCTATTGGTAGTTATATCAATCATTTCACTTTTATCCAGTGTTGTGCTGGCGTCAGTGAAGACAGGGAGGGAGAAAGCTATACTTACCAAGACTGTAGCAGAGATGAAGTCGTTGCAACAAGCTGTTGAGTTGTATAAAAACCAGTTTGGGGTTTATCCGGGAGAGGGAGATAATCTTATGTATTCAGATCCTTGGGAATCTTCAACTACTTGGGGTGGTAATACAAACTCATTATTAAATTTTCAAAACACATACTTTGTTTCAACTAAATTATTAGTAAGTCCTGTATTGGCCCCAACGTTTGAAGCTTGTGATGGCGGTTGCTATAACAAAGGATATTCATTATTATATACTGCAAATAAAATTATCTTCGGAGGTGTTTTTAGTTGCGGGGGTATTCCTATAAATAATTATATAATATTCTTAACAGCAAATAGTAAAAAAATAAATTTGCCTGAGGCTACTATAAACTTTGGAAGTGGAGATGTTAATGCAGGTTCTTTCAATTTATTAGGTTATCCACCCTACACGTACTGTCTCTCTGGATAGTTTAAAAAAATCCTCTTCACAGAGGATTTTTTGTTTTTATCACCACTACCCAATCACCTCAACATCCCAACCTACAGGCTTCGTCATCAAATAATTTTCCAACTTTTCCCTGGAAAGCAACCCCTCCTGCGCTCCAACATATTGGCACACTGACATAGAGTTTATCGACCCCCACATCAATGCTGTTCTATTGTCTAAACCAAGATATTTTGCAGCAGAAAAAGTAGACGCAAATCCGTCTCCTGCGCCGGTTCGATCAACTGGTGGAGCAATATCAGGATATATATCAATATGAATAACCTTGTCACTTTCATCGTATGTATATGAGCCATGTGGACCATCAGTGATCACTGGTAACTTTACACCTAAATCTTTTAAACCCTTCAGTAAATATTCAATATTCAAATTACCTTCACC
>JAYSOO010000105.1:0-2767 GCA_043722755.1 Candidatus Parcubacteria bacterium | reverse complement strand
TCATATTGGATAGGGTTTGTGTCCTGGTACTCGTCAACGTGAATATATTTCCACTGCATATTTAATCTCTGCTTTATTTCAGGATGTTCTTTCATGATCTTTACTGGCAAAGTTAACAAGTCATCAAAGTCGACATTTTTTTCCCTGCGCAGTTCGGCATCGTACATTGCCCACACTGCTTGCACTGTCTCACCTATAAAACCATCATGACCTGATAACACTCTTGCTGTATATTCCTGCAAAGTAATATTATTTCCTTTGTTTTTGGAAATAATATTTAAAACTTTAGAAGGCTCTATCTTTTTTGGATCATGTCCTTTTTTTATCAATATTTCTTTTACTTTTTTTCGACTGTCGTCTCGATCTAGGATTGTGAAATTTTTATTTATACCTTGTGTATGTCCAAAATTTTTCAATACATATACTCCAAGACTGTGAAATGTTGAAAGGAAAGGGTGTCTATTTCCGATAACTTCATACAAGTTTTTGTCACCCTCTATCATACTTTGAACACGTTCCCGCATTTCTTTTGCAGCTTTGTTGGTGAAAGTTATAGCCAATATGCTTTCTGGCTGTATACCGTTTTGTATAAGGTTTACTATTCGTGTGGTTATTGTTTTGGTCTTGCCTGCCCCTGCTCCGGCTATTATTAACATTGGTCCATCTATTTTATTAACCGCCGCTTTTTGAGCGGGGTTTAATTGGTTTATATAATTCATCTATGATTATTTTGTTTGGTTTTTTAATACATGAGATAAAACGTGTTGTTTTAAAACATCCAAAGACTCTTTGTCCTTTGTTTGTAAATCTTTTAAATTTTTAATAAACTCAGAAAGAAAATCTATATGCAATTGCTGAGTTCTATTTAAGACATCATAATGTAACTGTAATGCATGTAAAACATTGTCATCGTTATCTGATTCCAAGTTTTTGACTATATCGTCTGCTGTTTTTTGTGCTAAATCTTTTGGACTTAAAGTGTCTTGCATTTTATTTTATAGAAGTTAATACTTTCTTGTATTTCTCTATTGTATCATTTAACACAGCGTTTTGTATCATCGTATTAGTCTTATTTACTCTGTGTTTTTCTAAGGCAGTCAGCAATTCATTTATATATGTAATCTTATCCTCTTTTTTTGCATCAGATGACATGATAATTCTTTCATATGTTGAAAAATTTTCAGACAGCTCTTTATACAGATCTTTGTTTACATGTCTCAATCTAAGCTCATCAATTTTTAAGCTCGCTTTCTTTAAGTTTAAACCATCTGTCTCCTCGTCTCCTACTTCTGCCAGCACTTTTTTGATTTGATTTAGTCTTGAATCCAGGTCTGTTAATTTCTTTACATCTTTTCCGGTTTTTGGAAATTTACCCAATTCACTATCAAGTTTGGCCAATGCTTCTCTATAAACTTGAGCCTTTGCCTCTCTTTCAAATATTGCTATTTCTTCTGTGTCATCAAAAAGTATTTCTTTTGTTGATTTTATTGATTCAACTGTCTCTGACTCTGACTTACTTAAGCTACCCATATTTTTTAGTATTTGTTCAGCTTTCAGTCTTGCATCCTCACCTCTGTATTTTGATTCTGTAAATGTTTTCATCATACTATCAAACAATTCCAACATCTCTTTTTGTTCATCATCCAATACTGCCTCTTTATTACTCTTTGGGTTTTGAACATGTTCAATTAAAAGACCGGTTTGACCTTGGCAAAATGCAATTAGCCTTACCATTTTAGTTTGATTACTCACCACCGTTTCAGTCTTTCCATCTTTTCTGTCTACCAAGTTTAAATCCCTTACTTTCTTTAAAAGATTGGTTTTATTTTGAAAATCCACAGCATCAAAGTTTTTTGGTAATGATGCAAAGAGTCGAGATATTATTTTACTAAAAATTCCTAATCCTTTATTTGGTCTATGACCTACTGATGCTGTATATCTGTTATAGAAAGATTCGTCATCAAACTCTGCTTTCTCTTTCTTTGTGCTATAAAAGCTATAGTTGTTTTTCATGTCTTGAAGAAAGGTGATCATATCCTCTATATTCTCCTCTGTGTTTTCTGCACCCCTAGTTTCTAAAATAAGCTTAACCTGATCTGATCTCAACTCTTTATTTTCTGCATTTTTTCTAGATCTCTCGTTACCTATGCTCATTCTTAATTCTTCAGACTCCTTCTTTTTTATTATTTCAAATTCTTTGGTTTTTGAATCTTTATAGGTTTTAAAAATAACGTTTATCTCCTCTCTCCCTGCATCTCCCTCTCTATGTATTTTATATAATAAATCGTTTATCTTTTTTTCTGTCATTAATAGCTTGATATCATCAACACCTTCTGTTTTTTTGATATCTTCTGATATTTCGTTTAATTTGTCGCCATATGGAACAGACTCTTGATATTCTCTATACCATGCCTCGATGTCCTGAGTCTCACTTTCTACTGACCCACCTACCCTCTTTACAGATTCAATTATGTTTTTTAACCATGTGTCAAAACCCTTGTCCTCAACTATCGAACCATAGTCTTTTCCTGCTTCTGTTGTAAATATTTCTGGTTCTGGTTTTTTTGCTGCTGGTACTACCTCTCGGGTCTCGGGTCTCGGGTTTTGTGTAGACTGTTCTTGTTTGAATTCATCTGGGTTTTCAGCTTCAGTTTGCAAAGGTCTTCTGTCTCGGTTTATTGCCTTTTTTACTACATCAAAGTCATCATGTTCATAATAAAATGATTTTTCTTCAGGTTTTTCTTTTTTAGATGGTTTGAAATCATTA
>JAYSOO010000104.1:0-2782 GCA_043722755.1 Candidatus Parcubacteria bacterium | reverse complement strand
CCGTAGCCAGTTCTAAAGCAGTATTGAGTGCTGCACCTTTGCCACCATTTTGCTTATACTGATAAACTATTTCTACAGGGTTTTTTAGATATGGTTTTTTAGAATTATATTTTTCAATAAATTCTCTTATTAATGTATCAGAATTATCCGTTGAACCGTCGTTCACTATCACCAGCTCAACATTTTTATAGTTACTTTTCAACAGACTCTTGACCGTAGTTAATATACCAATTTCTTCATTCCAAGCCGGTATCATAACTGAAACAAGTGGCTTGTATTTTTTAATTTTAGATTTATTTTTTAAAGCCATTCTTGCAGCCCAAACATCATACCAAGGACTTATAAACATATATAGAAAATATTTACTAAGGAGTATACTAGAGAAAAAAACAATTATAGTCCTCAAAATAGGAAATTGATAACTGTTGTTTGGGGTAAGTATAAACACAGACAAAACAATCATAAGAGTAACGAAATAAAGTAAGGTGTAAATAGATATTTTATGTATTTTATCTTTTGCCATAATTTTATTTTTTATTATGATTAATTATATATATGCAAATCTTCGCGTAAATATTTGAAACTATAATTAATATTATAAATATTGTTATAACTCTATATGAAGTGTTTGGAAATACAGACATCAAATAATACCCAGCAAAACTAAAAAAAACCAAGCATATTGTCATTAACAAAATTGCTGATATGACCATACATATAAATCTGAGTGTTCTGTCGATCTTCATATTTTTACTATACACCAGTATTTGGAAACGTCAAGGGGTGTACAGGTGCATATAGCTTCACTCCAGTAAAATATGAAAATTAGAAAATGAGCCTATTCTTCTTCCCTGAATAGACTCATTTATCATATTTACCTGTCCACAACCATCTTCACATGCTTGGGCAAAGGGTGGGTTATTTTTTTATTCGTTTAATTCATTTTGCTCATCACAGCTTCAACATGTTTCAACAAAGAGTGTGTATACCCCCCTTCATTATCATACCATGCAAGAACTTTAACTAGATTTCCATCGGCCACTCTGGTCATAGAAAGATCTGCAATAGATGCGTGAGGATTACCAACAATGTCATGAGATACTAGCTGCTCTCTTGTTGTTGTAAATACACCACTCCATTTTGGATCTTTGGCTGCTTCTTCTAATATAGTATTAACCTCTTCTTTTGTTGTATTTTTCTTTGAGATGAACGTAATATCAGCAATTGATCCACTCACAACAGGAACACGAACTGCAATACCATCGAATTTTCCCTCAAGATCAGTAATCACTTTAGCAAGTGCAATAGCTGCACCAGTTGATGATGGGGCCATGTTGTTTGGTGCAGATCTTCCCTCTCTCCAGTCTTTTTTATTTGGACCATCAACAAGTGACTGACTTGCAGTGTAGGCATGAGTTGTATTTAATAATGCTTTCTCTATACCAAGTGTTTTATTTAAAATATCAACAATAGGTGATGATGCATTTGTTGTACATGATGCATTTGAAGTGATCAAAATAGTTGTATCGTTTAATACTTCTTCGTTTATTCCCATAAGCACTGTTGCACCTTTTACATCTGATTCTTCATCTTTTGCAGGCGCTGACAATACTACTCTTTTTGCTCCAGCGGTTATGTGCGCATTAGCTTTTGCATAACTTGTAAAAAATCCAGTTGATTCCAAAACAACATCCACCGCTAAATCTTTCCATGGTAGAAGTGCAGGATCTTTTTCTGATAAATATTTTACCTTTTGACCATTAACAATTAGATTTGAACCTTCTTTGTCAACTTGTATGTCAAGTTTGCTTTGACCGTAAGCTGTATCATATTTCATCAAGTATGCGATATTTTCAATATCAGCTAAGTCGTTGATTGCCACTATGGTTATATCTTTATTTTCTACAGCCAGTTTTAAGAATGCGCGGCCAATTCTTCCTGCTCCGTTTATTGCGATGTTTTTCATGGGGTTTATTTTAGCATATTACAAAAGAAAACGCCCCGGACTTTCGTCCGGAGGTTAGGGTTGGGCCTTGCTGATTGTTTACCATCGCTGACTGCCACCGCTATAGGCAATACCCATTGGATGCATCTTACGCATCAGGCGGCGGATCGAGGTGTCCGTGAGGCAGTCGATAGGTTTGCGGTTATTTGAGCTTGGATTGATTGTCCGGTTGTTGATCATCCAATCTTCTCCTAGTGTTCTGTGGGGAGTTTTTTTGTATTTTGGCATTGTGCACTGTGGAGTAGTTGTTGTCCACAAGGATATATTGTTATGAGGTAAAAAATAAGTCAATATTTTCTTTTTCTTTTGCCTTTCTTTATCTTTTCTTCGGTTTTTCTTTATGGTGTATATGAGAAAATGGTGGGATGAACGAAAGCACCGAAGTCCAAAAAATCATAGAGAAAGCCAAATCCGAGTACAGAGCTATTGGAAGGGTTTTTTGCCCGTATCTGGATCAGGAAGTATGGTTTACAATGAAAGGTTTTAGGCATTTGATAAGCAATAATGGAAAACAAAGATATGATGATGTTATTTGTGATCGGTTAAACGCGATAAAATATATACCTGATATTGTATCTAAATCTGGAACCCTTCAGGAATATGAAAATATAAATACAGAATATTTTGGATTTATAGCGATAGTAGACTCTAAAAAATATAAAGTAATCTTGTTAAAAGATGAAGCTGGAAGATATATGTTTATATCAGTTATTCCAAAATATAAAACAGGAATTAGAGATGAAAATCAAAAACCCACCCAAGAAGAGTGAGTTTTCA
>JAYSOO010000103.1:0-6926 GCA_043722755.1 Candidatus Parcubacteria bacterium | reverse complement strand
CTTTCTGCGGAGGAGTCTCATCGGTAACAGGAGCCAATTTTTTATTGGAGGTCAATAAAAATCAAGGAACTCGAAAAATGCTAATCGACTGTGGTATGGAGCAGGGATCTGAAAAAGCTAAAGTTTACAATGCATCGCCGTTTATTTTTGATCCAAAAGATATTGATATTTTGCTCGTAACTCATGCACACATGGACCACATAGGTCTTATTCCAAAGCTTATCAAGCACGGATTTAAAGGTGTGATTTATAGTACACCAGAAACTCATGACTTGTCTATTTACATGCTTGAGGATGCCCTGAAGCTTATCACAGAGGATGCAAAGCATAAAAATATTGAGCCGTTATATGAAGCCAATGACACGAGACATGCTTTTGAACTTTGGAAAACTATTCCATATCACAAAGATTTTATATTGTTTGATTTGGATGATAAAAATGGAACAACTAAGACCAATAAGGATTCTGTTGTGTCAGTATATCTTAAAGATCCGGGACATGTTCTGGGTGCGTCTATGTTTGAGATCAGGATCAATCTAAATCAGAAGCTTCGAAAGTTTTTGTTCACTGGGGATTTGGGTAATACTCCGAACCCTATACTGAAAGATACAGAGCCGATAGATGGGGTTGATTATATTGTTATGGAAAGTGTATATGGTGACAGAAACCATGAAGACAAGGCGACAAGATTACAAAAGCTCCAGGGTACTATAGAAGATATCATAGCGAGACAAGGAGTTCTTTTGATCCCATCATTTTCACTAGAAAAAACTCAGGAAATATTATCTGAAATGAATACTCTTTTTGAAGATAAAATCATTCCTGAGATACCTGTGTACCTAGATTCTCCATTAGCTGCCAAACTTATTCCGATTTATAAAAAATACGGCGATGACCTTAATGATGAAACTAAAAAAAGAAAGAAGAAGGGTGATGACATTCTAAACTTTAAAAATTTGCACATAGTCGGATCTGCTGAAGAATCAAAGGCAATATTGCATAGTAAAAATCCAAAGATTATTATGGCAGGGTCAGGCATGTCAACAGGTGGAAGGATACAGCATCACGAATTGAGCTACTTATCGGCGCACAATACAATACTTTTATTTTTAGGTTTTCAAGCTCTTGGAACTTTGGGTCGCGAGATTTTTGATGGTGCAAAAACTGTTAAGATTTATGATCATGAGATAAAGGTTAATGCTGAGATACGCAAGATTGATGGATATTCAGGTCATAAAGACTCTGATCATTTGCAAGAATTTGCAGCTACTGCTGGAGATTCTTTAAAAAAAGTTTTTGTAACAATGGGCGAAACAAAGTCGGCATTATTTTTAGTACAACGACTCCGTGATTATTATGATATAGATGCCGTGCATCCGGAACAAGGGGAGTCTGTTATTTTAGATTAAGTGAAATGAATACAGCCATGAATAGTTTAGAACCAAAAAAAAGAATAGAAGAGATAGAACGCCTGATGTTAGAGCCGGATTTTTGGAATGATTCAGTCGGCGCGCAAATGATGATGAAAGAATTGCAGGAGTTGAAAACTGAGTTGATTAAAAATGATTTTTCATCGCATGACACCATCATCTCGATCATTGCGGGTGCTGGTGGAGATGATTCGGAAGATTTTGTTTCAATGATTTTTACGATGTATATGAAATATGTGACAAATAGGGGTTGGGGAATATCAGTTATAGATGATAGTAAGAATAATCTCGGCGGATATAAAAATATCATGTTTGAAGTGAAAGGGAAGAACTCATATGGAATTTTAAAAAATGAATCAGGGGTGCATCGATTGGTTAGAATGTCGCCATTTAATTCAAAAGGGTTGAGACACACGTCTTTTGCATTAGTTGAGGTCATTCCAAAAATTGACACTACAGTTTCAGTTGACCTGCTAGAAAGTGATCTTGATATATCTTTTGCCAAGGCGGGCGGTGCCGGCGGACAAAACGTGAACAAGAGGGAGACAGCTGTTCGTGTTGTTCATAAACCAACAGGGTTGTCGGTACATGTAACAGAAGAGAGGTCTCAAGGGCAGAACAAGGAACGAGCAATAAATATTATCAAAGCAAAACTTTTGAAGAAAAAAGAAGATGATATGAAGCTGAAGGAGAAAGGTTTGTCGACTACAAATACTGTGACTATAGAATGGGGGAGTCAGATCCGCTCCTATGTCTTGCATCCATATAAGATGGTGAAAGATCACAGAGTTCCGTTTGAAACGAGTGATGTTGATGGTTTTTTGAATGGGGAAATAGGTGGAGCATTGGAGTCGGAAAAGGATTTGTAAACTCTATCATTTCTTTATGAGAACCTTATGCACTGAATCCATTACAACATCCACCACAACCTGAACTACGGTCAGACCAGTGAACTTGTCATCAACGGAAATATCCGCTACGACATGAATACTGGTTCTCGTTTAAAAGCTCAGACGGCAAACATTCCGCTTACTGGTATCAATTTTGTTGGTCTGCAGATGGCAGGTTTCTCCAATGGAGTTAATGTCATGATGACAGCGCCTCAATACGGCACTCCAAATGCATTTCGTGTCAAATCGACTTCAAACCGTTTCAAGGTTCATTTCGAAAGCACGGAAGGGTGGCAATGGGTTAAACCGGCTACTATCTGGGTTGCACAGTTGAAAGACTTGCGTCCTGGAGGAGCAGGGTGGAAACTCTGGCAATATAGCGACAACATGGAAGTGACAGTTCCAGTGGCAGGCGAATATATCGTCTTCCCAGAATATGACGCTTCAGACATAGGAGGAATGATTCCTCATCATGTTCCTACCACTCCCACAACAGGTGGTGGTGGAAGCGGCGGAAAGGGATAATTTCCAAAAAAA
This sequence comes from Candidatus Parcubacteria bacterium, assembly GCA_043722755.1. Taxonomy (GTDB): domain Bacteria; phylum Patescibacteriota; class Minisyncoccia; order Phycocordibacterales; family CAIZLB01; genus CAIZLB01. Next base: position 4,069 of record JAYSOO010000103.1, on the reverse strand, counting down.
ATCAACCTCCGGGTGCGTGAAAGCGCATCTGGGGATTTCTTTTGCATAAAAAAACATCGGGGATTTGCGGTCCCTGATGTTTGATGTGCTGATGATGGTTACTCGGTTTTGTCCTCGATTACGGTCGAGATATCAACCTTCTTGGCCGGCTTGATTGCCAATACATCTTCATGAGGGATCACTAGGTGATTGTCGTTAAAAAGTCTCAGGTCCTTGCTGTCAAGACTGATACATGTGACTTCTCCTGTCTTTGCTGGTCCTATCGGCGCAATCACCCGAAAAAAAGAACTCCCATAAGTTTCCATGGCCTCTTCAAACGTTTTTTTATCTGCAACAAACCTGAAAAGACCGTTAATGGGAATTTTTACCAAAAGAACGTTTTCGTCGACAGGATTATTTACAGTGCCTGATTGTATGTATTTGACAACTTGCATGATGTGTATTGGTTTTCTTCTGTAGAACACTATGTTCTACAACCTCAATACAGTATCACAAGAATTTAAATTTATCAATAAGTGAAAATTGGTCAAAAAGTTATATAATAAGAGGCATATGAAAACAATGGAATCAGCCCCGATCATTATAGAATCAAAAGAAAAGCTAAAATTCGTATCCTTAGATAGGGTTGAACCAGGTTTGGTCTCGGTTATTTTATCTCAAGAATTACGGGAAAAATTAGGTGATGATTTTATAGGGAACGCATCAAGTATAGCTAAATCTTTCGAGCAAGTTCTGGAAGATGAAGGTGATTTATATGAAGTTATTTTTAATGAAGACTTTAGTATACATGTAAGACCATTGAATCCAAGTATGGAAATTTCAGAGGTTGTTATGGTAAAACTTCAAGATGAAGCTGATGCCTTGTCTTATATTTTATAATAAAATAAACATAACCTCTTCCAAAACAGGTAAAAACGTGTTATTTTATCTATATTAACCAAATTAATCAATAATTTAAAAAATAAAAATATGTCAATAATAGACAGTTTGAAAAGTACGTTAAAATCTTTAATTGGAGCCAAGACTGATAAAGTCGTAGAAGAGTCAAAAACTCAAGAAATAACCGCGATAGTAGAAGAGAAAAAGGAAGAGGTTATACAGGCAGTTGAGGAGATTAAAGAAACGACAAATGAGGCAGTTGATGCTGCAGTTGCACAGGTTACTGAGACTATGAATGAAATCAAGGAGAATATAGAGAATCACTAATTCTCATACCCGATCGTCTAATGGTAGGACAACGGTTTCTGGAACCGTTAATTGGGGTTCGAGTCCCTGTCGGGTAACCAATTGTAAAAAAAATTGCTACAATGAATTTAACATGAAAAAAACAAATCAAGGATTCACGACTGCTGCATTAACTATTGTGTTAGTAATTTTTATGATTTGTGGAATTCTATACATCTTTTCAAAAGATGTTACAACAACGGCTGAGCCAGGTCGAAATAAAACAGATTCTACAATGATTGGAAAAGTGTCGTCAATTAATAATGAGTTGACAATAGTTGCTCCTGTTGAATTCTATGTATCTCCTGAATCAGCAATAAGAAATGGTGATATTTTTGTTGCAACAAGTAGTGATGATTTGCTTGCTATAAAAACCATAGGAGGGGGCGATGGGCAAGTTCACGATCAAGGTGACGCACTTCAATATATATTCAAAGAATATAAGTCTAGGGATGGAAAGAGTTTTACAGAAGGATCAGGTACTGGTCAGTGGTCAAACACTCATATGGTAGTCCTTGGAAATAATAATTTTATTGTTTCAGATGCAATTCAGACCGGAACAATCAATGGTCAGCTTATTCAAAAGAACGTAAGACGATATACAACATACGACAAGCTTAATTTTTATATGATTACGTTTGCAAATTATTCTCCTAGTAAAGTTAAAACTGCCTATTGGGACAGTATTGTTGCAACGATTGAATTCAAATAACAGATTCGAACATCCATCCATCCTCGTAACAATCTGCTATAATCATCATATGATAATAACCATCGAAGACTTTAAAAACGCTTCAAAAACTTATATTGAAAAATTAAATATCTTCGTTCAAAAAGGAAATTTATCAGGTACTGTGATTATCGATCACTTGGGATATAAATGCGCCACAAAAGAATCTTTCGAACAATTGAGAGCAATATTCGACTACAATAGTGAATACATATTTCAGTCAATTATTTCACAACGAAGAATTGCATATATAAAACTTAAGCAACCTATTGCTACTGATCTGGGCGATCTTTGGTTTGTGGAATTACAAGATCAAAAACCTGATGGAAGCCAGACAGAAAAATTTGACCACGTCGAAGGGTATTCAGTCGGCATATCATATGGTGAAATGGTTGAGAAAATAAGCGGATTTGAAACAGTCGTAGAATCAAAGAAGTCACATCATCCGACTCATGATATTGATCTTGGAGACAGCTTTTCGTTTAAATGCACATATTGTCCATTGTTGGATAAGATTAAAAATAATGAAATGGTATAGACGAACAAATTTTTTGAGTAGTGCTATATTTTCAATGGTTATGAATTTTGATATAATTAATTCATGAGAAAGATTATCACTACAACGTTTATAACCATGGATGGCGTAATGCAGGCACCAGGTGGGCCACAAGAAGATACTTCAGGGGATTTTAAATACGGCGGATGGACGGCAAACTATTGGGATAACACAATGAGTGAAGTTATGGATGGATTTATGTCGCTTGAATTCGATATGCTTTTAGGCAAACGTACATATGATATTTTTGCTGCATATTGGCCACATGCACAAATTGATTTAGAAATTGCGACAAAGTTTAATAGCGCGACAAAGTATGTCGTCTCACATTCGGAGTCAGAACTGTCTTGGAAAAATTCAAAACTCATCATCGGTGACGTGGTAGCAGAACTTAAAAAACTGAAAGCAGAAAACGGGCCCGACCTGTGGGTGCATGGAAGCGGGAGTCTCATTCAGACATTGCTTGCAGAGGATTTGATAGATATTATGCATGTGTGGACATTTCCTGTTGCTATAGGTAATGGTAAGCGCTTATTTTCAAATGGAACGATGCCAAAAAGTTTTAAACTTGTGAAATCAAAAATTTGTCTATCAGGCGTGATTATTGCCACATATGAACCAGCTGGAGAACTTAAAACCGGCACTGTCGGAGAGTAATTTTAACACAGGCATTAATGAATGGTTACTCTGATATACTAACTTACATTAACAAACTAACCCTTAAAACAATATGCAACTTATTTTTTTAGATACAGAAACAACAGGAAACGACGTATCAAAAGACAGGCTATGTCAGATCTGCTATCAAGTAGGTGACACCTTAAGAACTGAATTCTTCAAACCGCCTCTGCCGATCCCTATAAAGGCAATGAGCATAACCCATATCACAAATAAGATGGTTGAAGATAAGGAATCATTTGAGGGAAGTCAGACAAAAACTGATTTGCAGAACTTGTTAAATACCGGCGTTCTGGTTGCGCACAACGTGAAGTTTGATGCTGCAATTCTGGAGGCTGAAGGCTTAACCATTTCCAATAAAATCTGTACCTTAAGAGTTGCGAGACATATTGATTCTGAAGGAATAATTCCTGAATATAATCTGCAATACCTTCGATATTATCTCGGCTTAGAAATTGAGGGAAATGCTCATGATGCAGAAGGTGATGTAAAAGTATTGAAAGCCGTATTTGACAGGCTGTTTTCTAAAATGAGAAAAGACGAGGTTGATGACGAATCCACAATTCAAAAGATGATTCAGATCTCAAACAATCCATCTCTCTATAAGCAGTTTAATTTTGGCAAACATAAAGATGGGAAAATTGAAGATGTAATTAAATCTGATCGGGGGTATCTCGAATGGCTGTTGAAGTCAAAACTTGAAAGCGGAGATAATGATGAGGATTGGATTTATACATTAAGACATTATCTCGGTCCTAGATAGAGATCACTACATTGTTAAAGATATGAAAATAGAAGATGTTTCGTCATCCCGATTGCTATCGGTGCCGTGCCATAGTTTGCTATAATAGACATATGAGCAAATCAATATACAAAGTCGG
>JAYSOO010000102.1:0-6939 GCA_043722755.1 Candidatus Parcubacteria bacterium | reverse complement strand
CTCTTTTTTATATTCAAAAATTAAAGGTACTGAAGATATGTATTCAATTGGGAAGTATTGCATAGAATCTCGTTCTTCATGTGAGCAAAAATACTTTAAAAATTATTTAGATAAAATTAGCGCTTTAGAAAATAGTGATAGGATATTTTTTGAAAATATAATAATTAGAAAAGATCAAGAAGACTACACAGGAAACTGTCCTTGTCCTTATGATTCTGCTTCTAACGGTAGTTATTGTGGTGGAAGATCAAGTTATTCAAAAAATGGTGAAATATCTTATTGTTATGGAGATGATATTCAAAATGATCAGATAAGTTATTTACAAGAAGATATGATTGATGAAGAAACGAGTAGGCTAATTGATGTTATTAAGGAGAATATAAATGTGTTTAAAGATAAGACCGTTGTATATTTACTAATAATCTTATATATCATTATTTTTTTCGGTATAAAAAATAAATTAAAATAATACTATGTTTAACTTCTTTAAGAAAAAACAAACTGACGAGACTAAAGAACAGCAAAAAGAGGATATTCTAATATTTTCACAGGATTTAATCGATGTATATTTAAAAGGACAGGATTGTGACGAGGTGGCTGATAGTTATGGGGAGTTTGGTAAGGTTCCTAATAATCCAATCCCTGTTAATGGTCCTATAGGTTCTATTAAGTATCTAAGTAGACTTAGAACTAAGGATGAATCATCTAAGCTAATATTCCATCGTCTTGGGTCTATAAATGTCATCAACTTAAATAATCCTATAGATGTTTATGAAGTAGTTTCTACTGATGCCAAAAATTGGGATATACTTTATATTGATATGTATCACCCCAGAAGATCAAAGAAAATACCTGATGGATATATCTTCTCTGTTTACCATGAATTTTATAGTAGAATGCCTTTTGGTTTTGGGTATAATAAACTTGATGGAAGATTTCCTTTTAATATAGGTAAGTTTATAGACAGTAATTTTATAATAGATCAATTTATGTCCAGAGAAAGATTGGTTATGCATTATAATAAAATTATAGAAGAAAAAGAAAAGTTTTTAAGACCAGAATCACACAAAGTAAAAGTCAGGTCTGTATTAAATTTATTAAATAATACAGCTTTTTATCAACCTGATATAGATATTGTTGATTTTGATATATCTGATTTATAAGACCTATCTTTGTAGTTTTATATCTTTAAGTAACCCATTTAAAGATATGTTTAATGTCATATGTGTTGATGGATCACTTCCGGGTGAAAAAGTACCCATACCAATATAACAATTATTACTAATTGATAACAGTGCACCCCCTGAATAGCCTGATTTTGAATTTATTTCAGATTTTATATAGACTCCACCGGTATATCCATTCATATCACCTATAATTTTACCGGACACATAAGATGATTTTGTTGTGGCTGTTCCATTAGGAAAACCTATCAACATTACAGGCTCATTAAGAGAAAGTGTTTGACAACTTTGACTATTATTCACCTTTGATAACAAATTTTCAATATAAGAACTTTGATTTGCTATTTTTAGATATGCAACGTCTATTTCTCCATTATTTGTTATGAAATCTTTTTTATCAATTACAAAGGATGTTGCATTAGAGGGCAACGATACTTTACAAGATTCAGCTGTATTACCATAAACACCTTGTACTGTTTCCTGCACAGTGTGTCTTGTTACTTGGATACTTGCTCCGTCTTTGTAATGGTTTACCAATGTTCCTGAACCCTTTGATTTGTAATTTTTACCATCTTTGACTATCGTACATTCTACACTTACAACGTAAGGATTCCATTTTTCATACACTTGTTCTGGAGTGAATGTTACAACAGGTTTCTCAACACGTTTTTCTGTAGGTGCTGTAGTTGTTGGGGTATTGTTAGATTTTAATGAATCTACTTTCGGAGCATTCGTTTGAGTAGCTAGGACTTGGGAAGTTGTGGTGGATATTACAAGATTATCTACTTCAGAAACACTATTTATTTCATCGGTTGTTGTTGAATAGCTGTCTGTGTTTTGATTAATATCAACATTTACTCTTAATCCAGTATTATTTTCTTTTGTAACCGTTTTGACCGTTATAAGAATAATTAGAAAAGATAATAAGACAAATATTAAGATTTTTAATCTTTTTGGGTTTTTCATATGTTTACTGGTTTTTTAACCATACCTTAAAGATACTTTAAGGGTTAGGTCGTTATTGTTTGTATGATCAGATTTTACCATATCTATTACTTTAGAGTAAGCATTCTTTGGTTTTTTGGGTTAAAATTGTATATATGAACACCAATCCTTTAAGCATAGTTATTTCACAGGACATTAAGGTTAAAAAACTGCTTTCCAGGCTTCTGGCAATGTCGGTTTTGAATCCAACTGAATTTATTGAATTACCTATGAATGAGTTGATATTTATTTTTAATACAGGTAAAAAAATTTCTCCAGTATTGACTCTGTTACAGAAAGAAGGTGTTATTGAGATAGACTCCTATGCACCTTACTCGGCTGGTTTTGATAAGGTTTATTTCAACAACAAACACAGCGAAGTTATTAATGAAAAATTGTTAAGTGAAAAATTAAAGTCATATGAATTAACAAGTTCCCTTAAATCTATAGGAATTGATTCGTTGATTATTAAGGTAAATAAAAAACTAATTGAGGATTTATTGGAGGATACACAGTCTAATGGTGATTTTCATGTTTTTACTTTTGATGATAATGGGACACTTCGTTTGAAGAAAAATAAGGAATTTGTAAGTGAACACACTTTTGAAAAAGAAGGTCCACGCTATAAGGTTTTGAAATACTTATCTGGAAAAAATAACTTAGGTAGACAAATATCTGCTAAAGACTTGGCTAAGTGTATAGGGAAGGGTACAAAAGGTGATGCTAACGGTGTAATTAGTGAAATTAGGTCTGTAATTAATAGGAAATTTGGTCCAACGGTAAAAGGTAAAGATTTTTTGCCTGACATAAACAGGGGGACGGGGTATATGTTGGGTAAAAACATAAGGATTAACTGAAAATGATATGTACGTGTGAAATACTTGTTGATAACTTTAAAAAAGACCCAAGAACAAGGGTTTTTTTTAATGCAACACGTACGTAAAGGGGATGTAAAGGGTAGGTGTTTAATTGCTTTAATAGAAGCCTGAACACCAATAAATAATCAAGTAAGTAAGTCCATTGCTTACTTGATAGGTAACCGCAAGGTGTTCAGAGCCTATCAAGTAAATAGTGGATTTTTTCATTAAGAACGAGATGGGAATTAAGAAATAAAAGTAAATAAACAATTAATTACATGAGATCAATAGAACGAAGATTCAACAATCAAAAACACAAAACATGCGATTTAGGTGACTTTGTAAATTTGGTAAGAGCTGTTAGATATCAAAAATACACAAAAAGATCGATAACAACTTATTTTCTTAAAGTCATCAATATCGATGATTATTCGGTAAATGATAAAAAGGATCTAATCTTAATCTTACAGAACGCATCTAACGAGGTTGAGGACTGCACGAAACTAGGGTCACAATTGCCAACAGAAGGGGTTAATTCACAAGGACGATAAAGTGTATGCCTGAACCAAGACAGGGCCTCTCCTTCGTGATTTTGGACAGAAAATTGAAGTCAGATATTTTAAGTAAAAAGATATCAAAACCAGAACTTGCACTGCTTGTCTGGATAAGACTTAATGCCAACCCATACGGAGTTGCAACAATTAACCTACAAAGCCTCAAAGAGGACTGGTTTGAAAATTCGACAAATATTAACTCGGTCAACAAATTGATGTTGAATTTAAAAAGAAAGGAATATTTATTCTATCCGCACAGAAGCGGCAAGAGTGGATCCTTCGAAGTTAGACTACCTGGTTTTATATTGCCGAAGTCAGGAGTACCTACGTCTATAAAGAAAGATATTGAAGATGAAAAGAAACATATTGTGGAAAAAGTTGATAAAAATACGCAGAGGTTGATTATGCCAACGCAGAGGTTGATCAAGGAAGAAGAGACTGTAGAACAAGGAAAAAAAAGGTTTTTCTCCACAATGGAAAACAGAGGTAATAATACTGATACTGAAATTAAAAAATAAATAAAAGATAAAATACATTGCGATTATCAAATAAAGCCATTCTAGATTTAAGATCGGAACTCATAAGAATATATGGGACAGATTTTGAGCTAGATAATGAGGCTTTAAATGATATCGGACTGCTATTGTTGGAATCGTTAAAGCAGGCTATTAAATTAAAAAACGTGTTATAATATAACCGCTACATCATAGATGACAGAAAGTGTCTTTTTGATACTTTGTGTTTAAAAACGAGGTAATGACTTATCTATGGTGTAGCAACTAAAAATGGTCATTGCCTCTTTTTTAAATTAAATCTATGAATAGAGACTTAAATACAAACAAATTAAATTATATAATTTACGCACGCAAGTCGAGTGAGAGCGAAGATTCCCAAGTTCAATCCCTTGAAACACAGTTAAGGGAGCTTAACGAACATGCTGAACGTAATCAGCTCAACGTGGTCAAAGTAATTACAGAAAGTAAAAGTGCATTTAAAATAGGACGAGAGGGTTTTAATGAAATGTGTAGTCTTATAAAAAAAGGCAAAGCAAATGCGATACTTGTTATCAGGGGTAATCGTATTTCAAGAAACCCTATTGATGCTGGATATGTAATTTCACTGATGGATGAAAAGAAATTGCTCTTCATTCGTACCCCGAACTCCACATGCTACACTTCATCGTCTACTGATAAAATGATGATTGCTTTGGAGCTGATTTTTTCAAAGAAAGACAGTGATGATAAGGGTGATATGGTTAAAGAAGGTCAAAAGAGTAAAGCTTTGAAAGGATACCCTCACGGTTTAGCATCTCTTGGTTTTTTAAATTATAAAACTGAAGATAAAGGAAATAGAAAATGGATTATAGATCCAGATAGGTTTTGGAAGATTCAAAAGATATTTGAAATGTTTTTAACTGGAAATTATTCTGCTGGACAAGTATACAATTACGCTATGGGAGACTTGAAATTGACCACGGTGAGCAGAAAGAGGAGTGGAGGAGCTTTGATAGCACCATCTAGGATATATGAGATCCTAAGGGATCCTATATATTCAGGTTTCTTTACTTATGGTGGGCAAAGATATGAATTGAATAACGATTTACCCAGAGTAATAAATGAAAAAGAATATGAGAGGGTTGATCGATTGTTATCTAAGAGGAATATACCAAAGACTCAACAGCATCAAAGTATTTATTCAGGATATTTAAAATCAGAGGAGGGGGATTTTGTGGGACAAGATGTCAAGTGTCAGTTAATTTGTCAATGTAAGAATAAGTTTGCGTATAGAGATAAAACCCACTGTCCCCGGTGTGGGACTGAAATAGAAGAAATTATTGGTCCTAAATATTTAATATACACGTATTACTACAATGTCCGCAAAAAGAAATTTAAGCTTCCGTACGTAGCCATTAACGAGAAGGAAATTAATTCTAGCTTAAAAGAATATGTTAATAAGAACCTTTCTTTTTCAAATGATCTTATAGAGTGGTCTCGAAAGCATATAACGGAACTCAAGGATAAAGAGATAAATGATGCTATGTATAAAAAGAATGACTTGATAAGCCGCAAAGAAGAATTTGAATCCAAAAAGAGTCGATTAAGAATGATGCTTCGAGATATGAAGATAACTGATCCTGAATATGACGATGACTTACAAAAGCTAAAGGATAAGTATAAAGATTTGAACGAAATCAAAGAGTCTAAAAAAGATTGGTATCACGAGATGATGGAAATAACAGATTTGGTATCAAAAGTGGCCGAAGTCATGGAAAAAGGCGAGTTTGAGCCGGTCCGAAGCATGTTATCAAAACTTGGTTCGAACCTAGTCTGGAACGAGGAAAAGCTCAATGTTTACAACAAAAAATCAATCGAAAGACTTGTAGATGGCGTAAAAGGTATTCGGTCCAAATATCCAAAGTTCGAACCTAAAAACTATGTTATAAACAAAGGCTCAAAAGAAAAAACCCCGCTTGAAAACGAAGTTTTTTCTACAATGCTCCTCCGGTAGGGATCGAACCTACGACCAATTGCTTAACAGGCAACTGCTCTACCGCTGAGCTACAGAGGAATATGAACAGGAAGAGCTGGAATCCTTTGTGTAGACAATGTCAGACAAACGATTCCAACCCAACCCACTGAAATATTATCAAAAAAACACCTATAACGCAATCTTTACACTAAATATCCTTTGTCTCGTCTTACGTGCATATGCTTAGTAAACCACTCTGCATATCCCAGCAAGTCAATAATTGGATATAGGAATATTAAAGCTACATCAGTAATCATCTCTTGGGGACGGGGAATGCCAAAAACTATTTTGTATCTCATGACTACTCCTTTCTTGTTTAATCTCCAAGCAATCCATCTGATACGAGGATAATGAAATTGACTTGAGACTATGAGCAAGTCAGCTTCTTGTTCCTTGCAGAAATCTATGGAAAATTTTATGACCGATACCGTGTCATACCCTACAGATCGTACGATCATTTTTTCTTCTGGAACTTTTTCCTCCTTGCATGCTTCAATCATGCAATCCAACTCTATTTTCTTAACATTTTTTGTTTTGAATGCACTAAAAATCAAAAGCTTATCGACTATATTTTTCCTAGCTAAGTCAGCTGCTACTTTTAATATTATGTACGAGTCTTGCATTTTTGTTGGTCCAACACGGCCTTCCGGCCAATTGCTTTTTGCAATAGGGAGAGCATATATCATATATATATAGTAGCTTTATGACAAATGTAAGTCTATTGACGAATACTTTTATTAACGACGTAGAGTGAGAGAAACAAAAGTAAAAAACTTTTGTTTCCGAACCGAGGAGTTAACAGGTCAATACCTCGGAGCTTTGCTCCGGCAC
>JAYSOO010000101.1:0-6963 GCA_043722755.1 Candidatus Parcubacteria bacterium | reverse complement strand
GAAGAGTGAGTTTTCAAAAAATGTTCGCTTTCCGGATTAGAGCGCTCATGTCCGACTTAGGCCCTTCAGCCCCACGAACATGTCATTATAATAATATACGTTAAAAAAATTTGCAAGTTTGCAAACTAATCAACATCCCTCAACTTTTCCAACAACGGATCACTATTCATTTCTTTCACCGTCCCCTCTAAGGCAATATCAATATTTAAAATTCCCTCAAGGTGATCATATTCATGCTGTAAAAGTCGGGCCATAAAACCATCATATTCTTTTATATTAAAATTTCCATATTCATCAACATATTCCATGGTTATACTTTTTGATCTTTTTACATCGCCCCACATAGGAACACAGCTTAAACATGCTTCTCTGTACAGATTTTGATCTTGTGATTTTTTGATAATTTTTGGATTGATATAGATTTGAAAATTATCCTCAACAAATGTTACAAAAACGGATTTATTTTCACCAATTTGTGGAGCAGCTAATCCCCGACCTCGTCCTGTTTTCTCCCTATATTCTTTTAAAACTTTCATCAGGAAACGAGCAATCACAAGACCTTGTCGAAATTCGACATGAACAGTTTTTTCTCTTAAAACAGGATTACCAACTTTTACAATTTCTTCCATATTATTTCAATGCACTCTTTAATGCCTCTTGCGCAGTCGCTGGATTTATCGCACCTTTTCCCTCTTTCATTACCTTGCCAACAAGATACATAAGCAATGCTTCTTTTCCTGCCTTATAATCATCAACTTGAGTTGGGTTGTTTTGTATAACTTCTTTAATGATGTTATTCAAAAACTCTGGATCTGCCTTGATAATCAATCCTTTTTCAGAAGCTATGTCTTTAGCTTTTCTATTTCTTAATTCTTCTTCTGCTTTCCAAAGTAGGCCGATCATATCTTTTGCACCACGAGATGAAAGTTCATCAGTACCGATCAAAGTAATAATTTCAACAAATTGATCTATATTTATAAAATCGTTTAATTCACCTGAAACGAAGGTTTCTTTTTTTATAAACCCAGCAATATCAGACGTAATATAGTTCACTGATAATTTTTGCAGTTTTTCATCTTTAATCAATTCTAAAATTTTCTCAAAATAATGACCATAGAAAGAATCGGACACAAACATCTCGATATCTTCATTTTTCAAACCAAGCGTAGTGTATTTTTCTCTTTTTGTATTTGGTAAAATTGGCAGACCAGCTTTCAACATCTCAAGATTAAATTCTGGAATTTTTGAAATATATAACTTTGGCAAATCTGGGTCGGGAAAATATCTATAATCGTTGGCATTTTCTTTTACTCTTTGTGAAAATGTTTTTCCTGTTGCATCGTCGTACCCTCGAGTTTCTTGGATGACTTGGGCTCCGGATTCTATAAGTTCTTGCTGTCTTTTTATTTCATACTCGATAGATTTTTCAGCTACGCGAAATGAGTTCAGGTTTTTAATCTCAACTTTTGTTCCCCACGGTTCGCCTGGCTTATGTATTGAAATATTTACCTCAACACGCATCTGTCCCATTTCCATATTTGCATCTGATACATCAAGAGTTCTCAACAGTAATTGCAATTCTCTTCCAAAATTTCCAGCCATAACAGAATCATAGATCACTGCATCAGTTACCAACTCCATCAAAGGTAATCCTGCGCGATTATAATCAACCAAAGAATAATCTCCCTTGTCGTGTGATGACTTTGCAGTATCCTCTTCGAGGTGAATACGAGTTAAAGTTACATCAACATTATCTCCTTTTGCATCGCGTACTTTTACTTTTCCTTTTTGAACCAAGGGATATGCATATTGAGAAATCTGATATCCTTTTGGAATGTCAGGATAAAAATAATTCTTTCTATCCCATTCTGTAAAGTCAGCGATCTCAGCGTCCACTGCAAGCCCTACTTTTAAAACATTTTGTATTGCTTGTTTGTTTAATGTTGGTAGTGTCCCAGGATGGGCCATACAGATCGGACATATGTTTTCATTCGGAGTCTTTGCATAAGGATTATTTATACAAGAACAAAACATCTTAGTTTTGGTCTTTAGCTCAGCATGTATCTCAAGACCTATAACTGGCACATATTCTGATGTTTGATCATTATTCATATTACTTATTTTTAGCACATTTTATGCAAATGAAAAAGCGCCGTGGTCAGAAATGACCACGGCGACTTAAGAATTTTTAATGAGGTTTTCTATCCTCGGGTGATACCACCCCAGCGGATTCTGCGGATTTTTTGAGCCAAGAAGTCAGAAGTCTGCACCACCCCTTCCTTTTAGCAGGAAGTGCAACATTCATGATATTTGGAAAGCGCGAATGTGAATCATATGCAAACCAGATCGCCTTTTGACGCGTGCCATCACCAAACACGATTTTCAACTCCTCACACTTAAGGAAACAGATAATCGTTGCAACAAGAGATCCACTCTTGTTAGCAATAGGCACTATTTTAACACGATTATCATGGAACAAATGCTCAGGCAGATGTATATTGCTTTCGGATACGATACATAACAAGGCCTGACCCTTGTTTTTGAGTTTAAAGTTATCCTTGAGCAATTTACCCCACTGACCATCACTTTGCACAATGCCATCCAGGACTAAGTGCGAACCAATATTATATTCACAATATTCTTCTCCTACAACGACTCTACTACCAATATCAGATCGTTCTCCTATTGTAATCCTATTAAAGCAGTGTTCACGACCATCTGGACCTTCGACAACCATGGTCCCATCTGAAGACAATCTCCAGCCATGATGCACACACGCGAAACGACCTCTAAATTTTTTTAAAGTAAACAGTTGCATTTTAACGATTTGTTGTACCTCATTCTCCATTGAATTAGGTTGTATTAGAATAACCCAATTATATAACAAAGTCAAACAACCCTTATTCCCTAACCATTTTCACAAAGGAATCTTGCAACTCTTTCAAGGAGTCAAAGTCATATACTGAGACAATTCTTATAAGATTATTATCTAATTTCAATTTCTTGATGAATTGTTTTTCTTTTTCTTTTGCATCCTCAACACCAAACACATCACTCTTGGTCAAGAGTACTATTTCTTTTTTTTGTAGTAATTCTGCATCGAATTCTCTTAGTTCATTTCTAATAACTTCATATACTTTAAAAATTTCATCTAACGTCTGATCTACAGACACACAATGTGCCAACATCTTTGTTCTTCTAATATGTCTCAAGAATTTATGACCTAATCCTTTTCCGTCTGAAGCACCTTCGATAAGACCTGGAATGTCTGCAAGCACAACATCAAAGATAGTTCCGAGGTTGGGCTCTAGTGTCGTAAAAGAATAATTACCTACCTTAACGTCAGCTTTAGTTAATGCATTCAAAAGAGAAGATTTACCGGCATTTGGCAAACCTATCAATCCAATATCTGCAATCATTTGCACTTCTATGTGATAAATACCTTCCTCTCCTGGCTTTCCCGGTGTCCATTCTTCTGGTTTTTGATTTGTTGATCCTTTAAAATGCTCATTGCCTAATCCACCTGATCCACCTTTCAACAACCTGATAGTTTGTCCAACTTCAGTTAATTCAATCTCAGGCATCACAATAGTGTCTGTATCGTGAATGTTTATATCTTCTATTCTTTTTATGATAGTTCCTATAGGCAAATCAATATATAGATCATCTCCTCCAGGTCCATCACAAGAATTACCTGATCCAAATTCCCCATCCTGTGCAAAAAAATCTATCTTGTGGGCATATTTTCTCAAGTAAAAAGTATCCGCTACGGTGCGAATAAACACGTCTCCTCCGCGACCTCCGTTACCTCCGGATGGTCCGCCGAACTCTTTAGAATATTCATGCAACCAACGAACAACTCCGTTACCTCCGTGGCCGGCTTTGATGTGTATTTTCATTTCATCTATAAATGTCATGGGTAGACTATAACACAGAAAGTTGAGGAAGTCTTGGGGTTTTCTTTAGAATTTCTTTATCAATACTTTATCCCTTACCTGATAAAATATTGATATTAACTTTTTACGTGTTAATATTATACAAACTAATTAACAAAAAACATGCGAATACTTTTAATTGAGGATGATATAGATTTAGCAACAGCTTTGGTGGAATCACTGGAAGAGCATAATATCATAGTTGACACTTGTCACGATGGAGAATCTGGATCATATATCGCCAGAACAAATAACTATGATTTAATTCTATTGGATAATATTTTACCTAAAAAACTTGGGATAAACATATGCAAAGAGCTCAGGAATTTAGATAATAAAACACCTATACTTTTCATGAGCATACAGAACGATGTATCGGACAAGGTTAGCTTTTTAGAAGCCGGTGGCGATGATTGTATCTCAAAGCCTTTTTCTACCAGCGAACTAGTTGCCCGAATAAAGGCAATTGGGAGGCGTTCATATAGTATAAAACAAAATGTCATAACATTAGACGACGTAACTATCGACAGGGACAATTATTTGGTATGCAAAAAAGGCAAACCTGTTTATTTTACAAGAAAGGAATTTATGATATTGGAACAAATCGCAGAAAAACCAGGTCGAGTTATCACAAGAACCGAGATCATGGAACACGTATGGAAAAAAGATTTTAACCCATTTTCAAATACAATAGAAACCCATATCAGAAATATACGAAAAAAAATTGACGGAAAATACAAAAAGAAAATAGAAACTGTTCCTGGTCGCGGATACAGACTCAAACAGTACAAATCCTAACTCCACTTCTTCGCCAACAGACCTTTATATGCAGCCTGCGTCTCAGCCTCCTGCTTGGACTTCCCTTCACCTGATGCAATATGCATATCTCCCTAAAAAACCCCCACAGTAAAAATTTTATTGTGATCCGGACCTGATTCCTTAATCAAGTCGTATCTTGGCGTTACGCCCATATGCTCTTGTGACATCTCTTGGAATAAACTCTTAGAATCTATAAATTGCTTATTCTCTATAACACCATCAATCAGCTTGTGAACATTTTTATCAATAAACGTTTGAGCAACATCATACCCTTGATCCAAATATATCGCACCAATCAAAGCTTCGATCACATTTGCCAATATATACTGTCTAGCTCTTCCTTCGTCTTTTGCTTCTCCGCGAGATAGCAACAAAAATTCATTCAAGCCCATTTCTTCAGCCACGCGAGATAAAGTCTGAGCATTTACAAGTGCAGATCTCAATGCAGTCATCTCTCCTTCTGGTTTTTTAGGATATTTTTTATATAGAAAATCCGTAACAACCAATTCCAAAACAGCATCACCTAAAAACTCCAATCTCTCATTATGCTCAAGACCTGAATTTCTATTTTCATTTAAGAAAGATCTGTGAGTAAAAGCCTTAATTAGAATATTAATATCTACGAACTGAATGTCGAGCTGCTTACTTAATTTATTAAATTTTGTTATATCTATTGTCGCCATTTTTTTATTTTATATCTTTTAAGATTTCAAATGCATTTTTGAATACTGGAACCATATCCTCGTATAATTTTAAACCCAAAACGTTATCAAGGTCAAACCAGGCAACATCTCGTATTCCTCCATCTTTTTTATTAGTCAAAGGACCAAAGTTTGTTTTTGCTATACAGTATGTCACTTTTTTCTTAACAACTTTCAATTCAGGATGAGAGGCAACATATTCATTGGTATCACAAATTTTTACAAATTCTGAATCAATACCTAGTTCTTCTTTTACTTTTCTAAATGAACACAGTTCAACAGTCTCAGTGTCTTCGATTTTACCTTTTGCCAAAGTCCAAAAACCAAATACGTCATTTACAAGCGCAATGTACATTTTTTCTTCTTTATCATGCGTATATACGAAAGTTCCTACAACTTGAACAACAGGCAAGGTCGCCTTTTCTTCTTCAGACATGTCGGCGTATCTTGATTTATTCTTATTTTGATCTTTTTTAGGAAGATGTCTTTCTAGATCTTTTTCAGTATCTCCATATATTTCTTTATATACTGAGCCAAGTACTCCGTTTATAAATTTACCTGATGTCTCACTAGAGAAAAACTTAGCAACCTCAATAGCTTCGTTAATCGCAACTTTTGAAGGCACTTCTTTTTTATCAGCAAATATAAGCTCATATAGACCCAACCTTAAAACATTCCTGTCTACCATAGCTATTTTTTCAATAGGCCATTCTGGGGCAGCCTTTGTTATTATTTCATCAATTTCCTTCTGTTTCTTTAAAATACCATCAAGTAAATCCTTGGCATAAACCTTGTCAGCATCATCTTTGTAAAATTCCTCTATATTATGATTTAAAACTTCTTCAAAATCATTCTTGTCCCTTTCTCTAAAATCGATTTCAAATAATGATTGGAGTACAACTACTCTTGATTGATGTCTACTTGCCATATGTTTTTATTATTTATTGATTATATAAAGTTCTAAGATTGGATAATAAAATATATCATATATAGTCTTATAAGACCTTTATTTTACAACTTCTTCTTTTTTACCCTTTACTGTCTGTGATTTAACAGCTTGCTTATCAATTTTAGCTGTCATATCAACTATCATCTTACCTTTAAAATGACCACAGTTTTTACACATGATATGTGTTGGGTTAGGTTGACCACAATTTGAACAAAGTGTTAAATTGATAGCCGAAAGGGCGTGATGACTTCGACGATTTCGAGTATGCCCTCTTGTGTGACGCATGCGATTTACCATAATGTTAATAAGTATACGTATTTTTGTGGAAAATGCAAGATGAGGGGGTGGGTTGGGGTTTTGGGTGGGGTTTTGGGGAAAGTCTGTGTATATTAGTGTAAAAGAGTGATGTCGATCACTTTATCCTGTGGTCGGGTTTTTGGGAAGAATATTTGTCACATACTATGCAAAATATGTCTTTTTTGCATAGTATGGTTATTATATTATGCATAAAATGGAAAATCAGAGTTTTATAGACCACATTAACAACCCAACCTCAAAC
>JAYSOO010000100.1:0-44265 GCA_043722755.1 Candidatus Parcubacteria bacterium | reverse complement strand
AAGTTTATAAAAACTTCGGCGAATCTTTAGAATTTTTTTATGAGAACTTTATGACTGTTTTGATAGTGTTTAATCATGACAAAAAGATTTATATCATGGATATTTAACAAAATAATTATAGACAAAACCTACAAGGAAACATGCATCAATGAACACGAAGTGTATTGGTGTTTATTGGGTGAAAATATAGGTTTCGAGCAAAACGGCAAAGGAGAATATTTTCTTAGGCCGGTTTTGGTGCTTAAAAAATTTAATAATAATATATTTTGGGGTATACCTATGAGTACGAAGAATAAAGATAATAAATATTATGTAAAAGTCTTAATTAAAGACGTTGAGCAATCAGCAATTATATCTCAACTAAGGATTCTTGATACCAAAAGACTGTATCAATTTATAGGTTATGTGTCGCGAGAAGATTTTGCTAGGATTAAAATCCGCATAAAAGATCTATTATAAAAATTAAATCCGAGCTGAAAAGCTCGGATGTCCGGGATAACCCATTTGTGCTTATATTATAGCAAAAGGAACAGATCTGTCAAATCTGTAAATGATCAACCTGTTATGCTATACTAGCCATGTCGCCATAATCATATAAGAAGCAAACCATTTAAAGTGGATGCCAGTAATCACGCATGTAGAGGGGTACCTCGATGCACATGATTGCAGGCATTGCGCTTGTATGATTGTGGCGACCATCGGGTATCCCTTTTTGTCGTTTAATAATTAATATAAGTGGAGCTCGATGAACATAGATGTCGCCTATGTCATTAGAAGATTTAAATAAAGAAGAGCTTTTTTCTCGTATAAAAGAGCTGGAAGAAAAGTTAAAAAGAAAAACAAAATACGGTTTAGTGTGGGAAGATAAAGATGAAGATGTTGTTTTGGAGTGTGAGAACAAATATCCTATTTTAAAAAATATAAAAGAAAGAAGTATTAGGAATAATAAGGGTGGTCCAGTGAATGTTTTAATAGAAGGGGATAATTATCATGCACTTCAGATTTTGAATTATACGCATAAGGGCAAGGTGGATGTAATATATATTGATCCACCTTATAATACTGGGAATAAGGATTTTATTTACAATGATAATTTTGTTGATGGTGAGGATGGCTATCGCCATAGTAAGTGGCTGTCGTTTATGGAAAGAAGATTGAAACTGGCAAAAGAATTATTAAAAGATACTGGAGTTATTTTTATATCTATAGATGATAATGAACAGGCGCAGTTGAAATTGTTGTGTGATGGTGTGTTTGGTAATGATAATTTTATTAGTTTTTTTCCTAGATTGACAGTAAAAGGAGGAAAAACTCAAAGTACACACAGTACTAGTAATATGGACTACTTGTTAGCATATTCAAAAAAAATAGACTTATCTGGTTTTAATAAAATTTTAGTTCAAGGTGATAAGGCATTTAAGTATTCAGATGTTCATTTTGAAAAAAGAGGATTTTATCATACAAAACAAGCTCTAGATACAATAAGTTTAGGTTATGTAAGTTCATTAGATTACCCAATTAAACACAACGATATTCTGTATTATCCTGGCGGTATACCTGAAAATAATGGATATAGATGGACATGGTCAAAGGATAAATTTGAGTTTGCTTTAAAAAATGATTTTGTTGAATTTAAAAATGATAGAGTCTGGCCTAAAAAATATTTACTAGCAAGTATAGAAAAAAATAATAACGGATATTATATAAATTATGATGACAGAGTTAAAAATTACTCGCAGTTAACCTTTATTGAAAATATTTACTCGAATACAAATGGGACAAAAATAATTAAAGATTTAGATGTTAGAGATTTTAATAATGCAAAACCTGTTGAGTTGATAAAAACTTTGTGTGAAATGTCTAGTAATAAAAATGCTCTCATCCTCGATTTCTTCGCGGGTTCTGGGACCACAGGACACGCGGTACTCGAACTCAATAAAGAAGATGGTGGTAATCGCCAATTCATTCTAGTTACAAATAATGGGGATGAAAAAAGTGAACACAAGATCGCAGAAAAAATTACCTATGAAAGATTAAAAAGGGTAATGAATGGATATAAAAATAAAAAAGGAGAAAAGGTAGAATGTTTGGGTGGGAATTTAGAATATTTAAAATGCGATTTTATTGACAGAATAAAACATGAAGATAATATGAAATTTAATCTATCTAAAAATTCTACTGATTTGATTTCTTTAAAGGAAGGTATTTTTGATATTAATGTTACAAAACCATCGTATAAGATTATGAATAACTTAGCTCACAGTACAGCCATATATTACGGCATAGATGATGTGGATCTAGAAAACATGTACAAAGATTTAGAAAAATTTGTGGGTACAAAATCAGCCTATATATTCTCACTTACAAATCCAAAAGAAACAATAGAAAAATTGAAAGATTGGAAAAATATAAACATAGAAGAAATGCCAAGTATTAAATAAAACTATATGAAATTTACACTTAAAGAATATCAACAAAAAGCTGTTGCGAATATAAAAAATAAAGCCAATTCTTTTTTATCTTATAAAGATGATAAAAAAAGAGTTATAACTTTCAAAGCTCCAACAGGGTCAGGTAAAACAGTCATGATGGCTGGAATTATAGAGAGTTTGATAAAAGAAAATAAAGAGAGTAAAAATATTGATTTTACTTTTTTGTGGTTATCTATTGGAACAGGGGATCTACATAATCAAAGTAAAAGATCATTGCAAAAAAATATTGGTGAAAATGTAAAAATAGAAAGCATTGAAGATGTTTTTGGTACGGCACGATATGAACTTTCAAAAGATTCAGTTTTGGTTTCGAGCTGGAATAAGATACGGTCTAAGGATAATAAAACTCAAGAATGGAAAAACATCGTAATGAAAGACGGTGATCATGTAAATTTTAGGGAAATGCTAGATAATACCAACTCTATCAATAGAAAAATAATATTAATTATAGATGAGTCTCAAAGTCACACAGATTCACTACGTAGTGGCGAGATTATTGATTTGATAAATCCAAATGTAGTTATAGAGGTTTCCGCCACACCTAAAGTTAACATCAATGATGCAACTGAATTCTACAAAGAAGAAATAGAAGCACAGGATGTTATTGACGAAGAGATGATTAAAGATCAGATATTGGTAAATGCTGGTTTTGTGTTATTGAAAAAAGATGACAGTGACCAGACTGTTTTACGAACCGCTGTTCACAAGAGGGATGAGCTTGCAAAACTTTATAAGGAAAATGGCATAGACGTTAATCCTCTACTACTTATACAGTTACCAAATAGTGGAGATGGGGAGTCTATTAAGGAGGTAGTTTTAGATTTTTTAAAAAAGGAAAAAGGAATTGATCAAGATGATGAACGACTTGCTATTTGGTTACATGAAAAGGATGTAAAGGAGAGAAATATAGAAAATATAAGTAAAAATGATGGAATACAAGAGTTTTTGATATTTAAACAAGCTATCGCAGTAGGATGGGATTGTCCTCGGGCACAAGTGTTGTTAAAGTTTAGAGAGATACAAAGTGAAGTGTTTGAAATACAGGTTCTAGGTAGAATATTGAGAACACCAGAACAGAAACATTATGAAGTAGAGTCTTTAAATAAAGCCTATGTATATGTTAACTCGGATGATGTATCATTTGATATTGAAAATTATAATCCAAAGATATTAGGTGATCAGTTGGCAGTTAGAAAGGATGCCTATAAACCAATACACCTTAATTCCTTTTACAAAGAGCGTGCAGATTATCAAGATATTAAGTCAGATTTTAAACCGGTATTGTTAAATCAATTTTTGAAAGAACTTGATTTAAAGGCGGGGGATCATACAAAAAATATAGATAAACTCAGCAAAGTAGGTTGGAAATTTGAAAGGGGGGATATTTATCATAAAGTTATATCTGATATTTTTGTTGAAATAAGTGTGATAGATAAATACAATACACCCCTTGAAGAAGATGATTATGAGACTCTAAATGTAAGTGATAGACAAATCGAACTTACTGCAAAGGGTTTGTTTAGGTATATGATGGTACCCTTTACGAACGTGGCTAGATCTGTTCCGTCTATGAATGTCGCTTGGCTTATTATGTGTCAAAACATTTTTGGTCCTGATGTTACAAAAGATTATTTCCTATCCACTCAGGCTATACTTATTTTAAATAAATCTAAGATTGAACCAATATTTATTCGGGCAGTTAACGAGTATTCAATAGTTAAAAAACAAAAAGCAAAAGAAGATACCGAGCATCCTTCTGTGTTTGAGATTCCATCCAAGGATTATTTCAACTCTCAAGTTACGGAGGTGATTGATTACAAAAGATATATATTAAACCCATGTTATTTAGACAGAAACCGTTCAAACCCAGAAAAAGAATTCGAAAAAGTACTCGATGGATCGAATATGATTTCTTGGTGGTACAAAAATGGTGTTAACAGAGATGATTACTTCGGTATTCGCTACGAATTCGATAATAAGGACGGAAAAGATCCTGTCCATACTTTTTATCCTGATTACATTGTTCAATTTAAAGATGGAAAAATCGGTATATTCGAAACAAAAGATGAATCAGATAGAGATGTTCATACATTTACAAAAGCAAAATCTGAAGCATTGCATGATTACATAAAAAAGAATAAAAATGTTTTTGGCGGTATTGTTATATATAAAGATAAGGAATGGCAAATGGGAGATAGTAAAACATGGAAAAAGTTAGAATTATAACTTCATGAAAACTTCAGCAAAACTCTATCCTTTCTCTCAAAAAAACTTCAACCCCAAAATGCTCTAATTGTCCTACGTGGACAAAAACGAATTATACATCTACATAGACGAGTCGGGAACAATGGACATTGGAAAGAATGGTCGATATTTTGTCATATGTGCTTTAATGCTTGATGATTTTCAAGGAAAAAAGTTTGCTAGCATGGTTAAATATATTATAAAAGAAAAATCTAAAACAGGTAAGGATAAAGAATTGCACTCAAATCAAATGGCTTTTAATGATAAGAAATTCTTTTTTACGTATGTAGATCCAATTGATTTTAATATCTACTATTTAATCGTAGACAAAGATAATGTGCATCCTGAATTATTTAAAAATAAAGATATTTGTTTTAATTATATGGTTCAATTAATGATGCATCCATTGCTAATGAAAACAGATGTGTTAAATGTATATGTAACCATAGATGAAAGGAATGTAAAAATAACATCAGAAAAATCTCTTGAAGATTATTTACGCACCGAATTGTTAAAATATTCGCTCTACAATAAACAAATATACGTTAGGTATGAAAATTCTCGAAAACATAAAAATTTACAAGCTGTCGATATGTTTGCGAATGCTATCTATGCTAAGCATAATTACAATAAAGACTATTTTTATTGTTATTTTTCGAATAAGATTGTTAAATCAGTAATTTTTCCTTTAAACGTTGACAAGGAAAACGAAAAGGAATAACATATATATATGGTAAGTCCATTGGTTTTATACTAGTTAAAAACGCTCGACAAATATACGAGTCCTCAAGTACAGTATAGGCTGTACCGTCCAATGGCTCGGTTAAAAGCATCCTTCGGGGTGCTTTTAGTTTTCTTTCAATAAACTTTATCTAATCTTCATCAAAACTTTATCTTTTCTTTTAATATACTACATATGCAAAATGTTTTAATTGGTATGTGGAAAAAAACATATATCAAAACGACATACATATATTTATATCTTCTCTGATAGAGAAGGCTATTAGTTTGAATGCGTCAGACATTCATATTGATCCGAGAGAGAATCAGGTGTATATTCGAATGCGCATTAATGGAAATCTTCACGAGAGTGGATATTTTGATACGGATCTTCTTGGTTTATGCATTGGCAAGATAAAGGTATTGGCAAACTTAAGATCTGACATTCATGATAAGGCACAGGACGGAAGATTTTATTTTGTATCTGAAGCTGTAAATGAAAGGGTGGATATACGTGTTTCCATAGCCCCGACCTTTTATGGCGAGAATTGTGTCATGAGATTGCTCCGACCTGATAACGATAAATACAAAAGTTTTATGGAACTCGGTATGTCTGAAAGTCAAATAAAAATTTACAAAGAGTCTCTTAAGAAAAGCTCCGGTCTTATTATCGTAGCTGGACCTACAGGGTCAGGTAAGACCAGCACGCTGTACACAAGTTTAAAATACTTAAATCACGGTAAGCACAATAAGAACATAGTAACTATAGAAGATCCTGTAGAGTCTGCTATAAAAGGCATACGTCAAATTCAGGTTAACAATGATAAAGATTTTGGTTTTAAAGAAGCGCTTCGCGGAATTTTAAGACAAGATCCGGACATTATTATGATAGGTGAGATTCGTGACAAAGAAACGGCGCTTGCTGCCATTCAAACAGCATTGACGGGGCACTTAGTGTTGACTACTATTCATGCTCCCAACGCTGCTTCTATTATTCCAAGACTTATTGAGATAGGTGTTGAGCCATATCTACTGTCTTCTTCTATTACACTTATTCTAAGTCAAAGGCTTATACGTGTGTTTGATTATGATATTGGGTTATATGGTCATCGCAAAGGGATTTTTGAAATCGTGCCAATTGATAGCGAGATCAGGGATATGATAAATAAGAGAAAAACCCCATACGAGATAGAACAATACTTAACCACAGCAGGTCACACATTACTTCGTGATGCTTGTTCGGATATGTATAGTCGACATATCACGACAGAGGAGGAGATTAATAGAATATCAATAGATTTACAATTATGATTAAAATTAAAAATTTACAATACAGGTCGCTTTGGTATAAGAAAAATTATTTTTATTTAAAGTCCGGACAGTCGCTATCAAGCTCAACAAAAATAGCAAGTAATTGTCAGGAAACAATGCAAATCAGCCAAGAGGTTGAGAGCGGTTTGAAGCTGTCTGACGTTTTATCCAACACTGACTTAAATACATATTTTTCAAATACAGAAATATCTTTTATTAAAGTGGCTGAGCAGACGGGTAATATAGACAATGTTTTTCTATCACTCAGTGATCTATTAAAAGACCAACATCTTCAAAAGCAAAAAATGATCAATGCCTTCATTTACCCAGCCCTTGTTCTATTTATGACATTCTCTCTACTACTTTTGATCTTGTTAATCATTATTCCAAAAATCTCACCTTTATTCAAAGACTTGAAAACTTTGCCAATAACCACGAAAGTTATCATGTTCTTAAGTGAGCATTTGCTAAATTATTGGCACATAGATTTAATTTCCATATTTGCCCTTTCTGTTGCATGTATTTATTTTAAAAATAATATTTTTGTCTCCGGCATGATGCATAAAATAAGGAAATTTTTATTATCAAAAGTAGTATACATAAAAGACATATATTTTTATTGGCATATGGAAAAATGGTTAAAGATCGTGCATATGTCTACTTGCTCAAGTATTGCAATTTCACAGGCTCTTTTGTTCGCATTTCAATCTATCAATGATAGTGACTTGAGATGCCAATTTGAAAAAATATACATATCAGTAAACAAGGGAAATGGTTGCGCGCAATCTTTAAAATTATTAGATAAAAACGCATACAATAAAATTAAAGACTGGGAATCTATTATTGATTCCGGCGAAAAAACAGGCAAGTTTGCCGAAGTTTTTGAAATTTGCCATATAAATATAAAAGAAAATTTATTTAATGCTTTTGAAAGGTTTCAGAGGGTAATTGAGCCTGTTCTTATAATCATTGTTGGAATTGTTGTTTTAATTATTTGTATATCCATCATATTGCCCATGTATCAACTAACAGAATCACTGCAATGAAAAAAAATTTCAAAAATATGGGCTTTAGCCTTATAGAAATAATCATATCACTGGCCATATTGTCGGTTGTTTTAGCATCTATGTTTTACTTTGTATCAAGCATCAACGTAAAAAATAAAATTATTAATAGTAAGCCGTACGCATTAACGATACACAGCTATGGCAATAAATATTGTTATATAGATGAAAATCAGCCAAACATTCCATCTGTCCTTCAGGTATTAAATTTAAGCAAATATATTTCAACATCAACTCCGGTGACTAGTATTTCAATTTTCCATAAAAATAAAATGATTCTCACTACCAATTCAGCCTCAACGACTGAAAAAGATATTTTTCTTTTTAATTTCAACACTATTGATAATCAGATAAATTTAGATTTGCTGCAATCTTTAGATATTGGTCCAGGTATTAATGATGCCATTTTACATGATAATTTTATATATGTATTAAATACAAGCATCAATAGTCATGTTAAAACATTTAAAGTAAATCCTGACAATAATGCTTTAATATCCTTAGGTTCTATTAAAATAAATGAGTTATCTACTTCAGGTGCTTTACCTAAAAAAGTTTATTTATACAATAAAAATTTACTAATAGGTACTGAGAAAAATAATAGCGGAGGAGAGCTGTTTTTTTTACCATTGGATGAAACTAGCAATGATGTAAAGTTGCCCACAAAGTCTCAAGAGATAGGTGGTCAGGTGAGCGGTGTGTTTGCAGATCAGGATATGATATATATTGCAAATGCATCTGATACAGAGCTTTTTGTGTATGAAAAAAACTTTGCCTTGGTGTATTCATACGATGCACCGCTCTCTCTTGGAAATGGTAAGAGTGTCTATTATTTAGATCCTTACATATATTTAGGTAGGACGGTTGCTAGCTTCGAATTATTTCTCCTAGAGATTAAGAATTTTGGCTTACATTTTTTGAACAAATATAAAGCCTACGGAACCATAGACTTTATTCAGACCGTCAATCAAAACCTATTGATAATTTCATCAGCAGAGGACAAGGAACTGCAATTTTTTACAAAAAATTTAAGTCTTCTTAAAATTATAAATTTACCATCTAGGGTTATCTCATATAATTGTTTTGAGGATAGTTTTTTATTTGCAATGCTTATCAATAATCAGCCACATATACTATGGCTAAAATAAACTTAAAAAATAGAGGATTAACATTAATAGAATTAATACTATATATGAGCATATTTTGCTTTATATTCTTAATCATGATGTCATCAGTATTCCATTTGCAAAAAATAATACAGACTAATAATCAAAATTATTATGTCAAAAATCAGGTTTATGCCAACTTAAACATCTTGCAGCAATATTTGTATAAATCAGGTGTCCAAATAAATAATCAAGAATTAAAAATCATCTCGAAGAACGGCAATGTGGTGTTAACCCAAAAATTAGAAAATAATGGTATGAAAAATACATATTCAAACAAGGAATTCAATCCAATGGAAAATGTCTTGATGTTAAAATATGCCATTGAATTGATTGATAGTGGTAGAACATTGAAGGTAGATTTCTCATGGATTGATTCACGCAAAAAAACTCAAAATTTTACAGAATATTTAATTGTTATAAACCATATTTTGTGATATATTCAGACATGACATATGTTAAATTCTTTCGACATAATATACACATCTCTTTTGTTCATAGCTATATATATACAGGTCTTTTTCTTAATTGTGTTTTTTGAAGACAGCATTGATTCTAGTAAAAAAAACAAAAGAGAAATACAGGATGAGGAATATCCATCCGTAACTTTTTTAATACCTTGTTGGAATGAAGAGGATTCGGTCTTGGGAACGGTAAATTCAGTTTTAAATCTGGATTACCCTAAAAATAAATTTCATATTATCGTAATTGACGATGGATCTACAGATGGCACTTGGAAAAATTTGCAAGAATTTTCCAATAACGATCAGGTGATGCTTTTGACCAAAGAAAATGGCGGAAAACATTCTGCATTAAATCATGCACTAAATTTTCTAAAGACAGAATTAGTTGTGTCTTTCGATGCTGATACAAAGATAAATCGCGAAGCTTTGAAAAATGCAGTGCGTTATTTTATCGAAGATAATGATTTGATGGCTCTTGGAGGGACAGTTCTTATAGAAAAACCAAAAACAATATCTCAAAAAGCTCAAGAGATTGAATATGAAATTTTTTCATTTACCAAAAAGATGCTTGGAGTAGCTGATGCTGTCTTTGTCGTTCCTGGTGCTTTTTCTGTTTTTAGAAAAGAGGTGTTTGATATAGTTGGAGGATACAACAATGCACACAATCTCGAAGATATAGAGCTGACAATACGTATGCAAAAAGCGGGACTTAAGGTTCGTCATGCCCATGATGCTATCGTTTGGACAAAGGGACCTGACACTATTAAAAAACTTTATAAGCAAAGACTGAGATGGAGTTACGGCTTTATAATGAATGTTTTGGACTACAAAGCTATGTTGTTTAATAGAAAGTATAAAAATTTTGGAGTGTTCACTTTGCCAATGACATTGTTTACATATCTGATATTACTTTTTGTTTTCTTTTACTCTGTCTATAAGGTAGCTCTATCAATCTGGGAATTTTTTTATAAATTGTACCTAGTTGGATTCACAGGGTTCTTTGAATGGGTAACATTTGATGCTTTCTTCATCAATACGAAGATATATGTGATAATGGCCATGTTTTTATATATCAGCGTTACCCTGCAATATTTATTTGGTCGCGAGATATCAAACGTCTCAAAAAAGAATTTCTGGAACATACCGTATTTTCTCTTCATGTTCTCGATCTTGGCACCAATATGGGTCCTAAAGTCAATATATAATGGACTTACAAAACGCAAGGTTATGTGGCGATAAATTAAAAAATCAGTATACTAATACTATGAATAAAAAAAGATATATTTATACATTTATAATCACTTTGGCGATATTTTTTTTCTCTATATGGTTAAGCAACGGGTTTAGTAATCAAAAAGTTCAGTCTCTTCGCGATCTGGAAAGTAGGATAAATCTTGATATATTGTCTGTGGAAACTAGATTCTCGCTTTTGCAAAAAACATCATGTGAGCATATTGTTAATAACGACAACACAAAAGTAAGCGATATAGGATTTAATGAGGATTTAAACAATGTTGCATTAAAAATAAAGTCTCTTGAAAATCAGTTGGGCTATGAAAATGCAGATGTTATTTCCTTGAAAAAATATTACTCGTTGCTGCAAATAAAAGACTATCTTTTAGCTAAAGAATTTCATGACAGATGTAAAAAAAATACAGTGTCTATATTATATTTCTATGATGCAGACTGTCAAGATTGTGCAAAGCAGTCAATTATCTTAGATAAGATAATTTTAGATTATCCAGAGATACGTGTATATTATCTAGACAAAAAAAGCAATAATCCAGCGTTGGACACCCTGTCATCAATATTTAAGGTTACACAAAGCCCCACTCTGGTTATAAACGAAAAGACATATACAGGTTATCAGGATATTGAGAAGATAGAGTCATATATTCCTGAAATAAAAATTTGGAAAGCATTGAAAAATGCGACGTCAACCTCGACAACTACAACGAGGACTGCAACAACGACTAAAAAAAGATAAAATAAAAACATGAGCTTACATCCAACAACACAAACTATATATGAGTTTATAGATATTTTTAAGGAGCTTGGATTTGATTTTTATAATGGTCCTGAAATAGATACTGAATGGAAAATTTTTGATGCTCTTCGAGTTGCGAAGGATCATCCTGCCCGCGATTCACAAGATACGTTTTGGTTGCCTAAAAGTTTTGAGAGAATGGAAAAATCAGGATCAATGGAACGAATTCTCCCGAGAACTCATACGTCAAATTCACAAATACAATGCATGAATGAAAATTTGCCACCGATAAGAATCATCTCTGCTGGGAAAGTTTTTAGAAATGAGGCAACGGATGCAACTCATGAGGCTGAGTTTCATCAGCTTGAAGGTCTTTGTGTTGATAAAAATATCTCAATGGCTGATTTAAAAAATACCTTGACCCACGCCTTTAAGAAATTCTTCGGTGACGATATTCAAGTACGATTTCGTGCCAGTTATTTTCCATTCGTAAAACCGGGATTTGAAGTTGATATTTTATGGAAAGATAGATGGCTTGAGGTGTGTGGTGGAGGAATTGTTCATCCAGAAGTATTGATCCATGGTTTTAAGGATAATGAAAAGATGGATCAGGATCAGATAAAAAAATATTCAGGTTTTGCGTTCGGTATAGGACTGGAAAGATTGGTAATGTTAAAATATGGAATTGATGATATAAGGGATATGTCGAGTGGAGATGTGAGGTTTTCGAGATGGTTTTAAGGATTCTCGAACAAAAATAATCTATACAAAAAAGTATAGATTGTTTTTGTTCTTAAATCAGTATCAAGGAGAGTGGTGGTGCTTATTTTATATATAAAAAAACGATCTATCCATGAGGATGATCGTATTTTGGTATGAGATTTAAAATCGAGAGAGAGTGCCAAGGGAAACCATAGGCCAAACTCAGGATTTTAAATAACATACGAGAGAATGTGCTGGTGGAACTGAATAATTTCTGTTCCGATATGTAACTTTTCCTGCGGAGGAAGTGTTACGTATTTATTATATACCTATGAGAAAATTATGCCAACATTAATTTTATAATCCAACAATGTATAAATAAGTCAAGCTCTTCACGATTTACAATAAAAACCTCATCTGGTACTCTAAATATATGCTTATTTCATATAACTGGTTATCAACATACTACAAAAATCCAGATGTTTTACCAACACCAAAAAACCTAGTAGATATTCTCACTATGCACGCTTTTGAGGTTGATTCTTTTGAGGAAAAAGACGATGATTTTATATATGATATCAAGATAACACCTGACCGTGGACCATATGCCCATGGGCTTAGATATGTGGCTTTGGAATTATCTCTACTTATTCCCGAGCTTATTATCGATGAAAATATTAGATTTGATATAACTGATAAAGATATATTACTTACAAAGTTTTCTGTCAATCATGAAATTGTAAATAAATTTCTAACAGAGTTATGTCCAGTGTATTCGATTACTAAAATAGAAAATATTAAAAACATAGAATCACCAGAGTGGATAAAAAAATCTTTAACAGCTATTGGTCAAAATCCAAAATCATTGTTAGTTGATCTGACAAACTTTGTCATGTTTGATAGTGGGCAACCATTGCATGTTTTTGATGCTGATAAAGTCTATGGTCATATTCATGTTGATCTCTCAAAAGAAGGAGAGACTATAACCTTACTCGGCGGTAAAGAAATAAAATTAGAGCCTAATACATTGGTTATACGAGACAGTAAAGATATCTTGGCTATTGCTGGTGTGAAGGGAGGAAGCAAAGCTGAGGTTGATGAACACACAATTAGTGTGTATTTAGAGTCTGCAAATTTTAACCAAACAACAGTCAGAAAAACTGCGCGATCATTAAACTTGTTAAATGATTCATCAAAACGTTTTGAGCAAGGGTTAAATAAAGAAAGATTTTTGTTAGCGGTGCAAGATTATATTCATCTTTTAACTTGGGATAAACCAGAGATAAAAGTGCACGAGACTGAAATCTCAAATGACATATCTCATATCATCAATAAAAATAATAGAAAGACTATTGACATCACTATTGACAATATATCTAAGATGATAGATTCAAAAGATACAACTATTCCAGATCAACTCATTTCGTTCTTGGAATATACTTTACCAAAAACTGGTGCCGAGGTGATAAAGACAACAGAGGGTAATTATACAATAACCGTTCCATATCACCGTTCAGATTTAAATCTACCAGAAGATGTAGCTGATGAATTTTTAAGAAATAAAGGTTTTGAATCTTTGAAATATGATGAGACTTTTAAGGACAGTAGTACTCCAAGTTTGGGATTAATAAATAATACTGACAAGCTTATTTTCAACTTGAGAAAATTCTTTAAAGCACGCGACTTTGATGAGGTGATACTGCACACTCTTGTTGATTCAAAAGTAAATTCTAATTCTATTCTGTTAGAAAATTCATTGACGGCAGATAGAGATAGTTTACGAGGCGATTTGAAAAATAATATTATAAAAGCAGTTCTAAATAACTTTAAATATCTGGATCTCGTTTCAAAAAATACAGTTAAGATTTTTGAAATTGGAAAAGTATTTTCTCAAAGTGGAAATGATGTCGTTGAGGAGAATCATCTAGCTATAGGGCTTGGAATGGTGAAATGGCCGAAAGATAAAAAAGCTGAGGATGCTATGGGTGAGATAGTAACAGAGCTCGGTTTGGTGGGTGGAAAAATAGAGACAATTAATAATACTATTATTTGTGAATTGAATCTGGACAATATTTCACTTGAGCATATTGAACATGCAAACAATTATTTATCTGATAATGCACTGATTAAAGGTATGAAATATAAAAAAGGATCTGACTACCCAACTATGAGTCGTGATATAGCATTTTTTGTGAGTGATGAGTTGGGTAAGGGTGAGGAGGATATAGAACATATGATAAAAGATGAAGTTGCAAAACAACCACTTATAGAAAATTATTTCAGGTTTGATATTTTCAAGAAAGATGGGAAGACGTCTTATGCGTATCGATTTGTGTTCCAGTCATATGAGAAGACGTTGACTGAGGAGGAGACGAAGGGGGTTATGGGGGAGATTGCGAGTGTTTTGGTTGGGGCAGGGTTTGAGGTGCGGTAGAAAAATTCATATTTTTTCTTTAGAATTTTTATTTTAGCCACAAGAGGGTTAATTATTTCCACAGATAAAACTTCGGTATTTCTCTTGTTTTTCTTGATGACCTGCTTGTTAAAATATTCGAATGAATGTATACAATATATGGAATATAAAAAAGCAAAAGATAAATAGTACCAAAAGATATCTTAATCCAAAAATTAGGGAAATATGGTGGTGTAATCTAGGTATGAATATAGGGAAAGAAATCTATGGAAAAGGTTTGGGTTTCTTGAGACCTGTGCTGGTTATAAATACTGAAATACCAAACATGTTTATTGGCATGCCCTTAACCACAAAGCTATACCCAGATAAACATAAAAGTTTTATATTTACGAATGATAATAAAAAACATGGTGTATTGTTTTGCCAAATCAGGAGTTTTGACAGGAGAAGGTTGGTCAGTAAGATGTACACTTTATCTAAAAACAAATACAAAAAATTATTTAAACACTTTAGTCACCTTTATGTAAAGTAAAACAACATCCAACTGGATGCTGCTGGCCCGAAGGCAAAGAGAGCGTTACTCTCGTGCTTTATATGTTATCAAATTTTTAAAATGTGTCAAATTTAATAAATATTCGGAACTGCTAAACCCTTACATTTGTGGTATAATACATATATGAAATATGATTTACCTGACTCAGTAAAAGTATGTCTTTGGTCTTATGATACAGATAAGATCGATTTGTCGTTGCCTGACCATAGGTTGCTCATCATTAAAAATATCTTAAATATGGGTACAACTTATGCTGTTACGTGGCTTTTTGATAATTTTACGAAAGAGGAAATATCAACAGCTATACATAATTCAAATGTGTCTGAATGGAATAAAAAATCACTTTCACTTTGGTCTTTGGTTTTTGATAGTAGTCCAATAAAAAAAACACGTTTTACATAATATGAATACTATACACTGGAATATTTTACTGCTATATAAAAAACTTGCTACAATAAACCCATGATACAATTCGAAAAATCTTTCAGCCCAGAAATACCAACCAGAGACGAAGTTGTTCAACTTTTTAAACAACAAGGTGAATCTTTTCAAGCGGTCGAAGCTTACAAGCTTTGGTTTATTCAAATGCAAAAAGAAGCTGATGAATCAAAGAGTACATATTCTCGACTGGAGTTCAATATTGAAGTTGCTGATCTACTTGTTGATTCCAATCTTGTTTTTGATGTTGGAGAATATCTATTTGCCGCATACTACATGATACAAATGGAAATGGTCAAAGTTCCAGAAGGTGACATACCTGAAAAACTTGTTAGATTGAATGAAAAACTTAAGTCAGTGGAAGAAAAGTTGGGAAGGGGATAATTTTCTATATTCTTCTAAAACCCACACCACAAAACCCACAAAACTCCTACCCAAAAAACTCTCAAACATGCTATAATACTCCTCATATGGCAGAAAAAAAACAGAAAGGCTATGACGCCGATTCAATCCAAGTCCTAGAG
The DNA here is from genome assembly GCA_043722755.1 of Candidatus Parcubacteria bacterium. Classification (GTDB taxonomy): domain Bacteria; phylum Patescibacteriota; class Minisyncoccia; order Phycocordibacterales; family CAIZLB01; genus CAIZLB01. The sequence goes on along the minus strand of JAYSOO010000100.1, from coordinate 28,187 downwards.
GGTCTAGAGCCTGTTAGAAAGCGACCAGGTATGTACATTGGTACTACAGGACCTGAAGGTTTACATCACCTTATATGGGAGATTTTTGACAACTGTCGCGATGAGGCTATGGGTGGTTTTGCAGATCGTATCGAGGTATCTTTACTGCCGGACGGATATATACGTATAGTCGACAACGGTCGCGGTATGCCAACAGGTTTACATCCTAAAACGAAAGTGTCAGCAGTGGAAACTATCATGACAGTACTTCATGCCGGAGGTAAGTTTGGTGGTGAGGGCTATAAAGTCTCTGGAGGACTTCATGGTGTGGGCGCCTCTGTTGTGAACGCTCTGTCAATACATACTCGTGTTGAAGTTCATCAAAATGGATCAAAGTTCATACAAGAGTATGAGATCGGTAAACCTAAATACGCTCTTAAAAAAGTTGGTACATCAAAGTTGCATGGAACTATTGTTACTTGGAAGCCAGATGAGACTATTTTCAAAGAGGGTATAGAATATGATTGGCAAAAAATAGTGTCACGTTTTAGACAACAAGCATATCTTGTAAAAGGTTTAACGATAAATATTATCGACTTAAGAGAATCAGGTATGAATGAAAAACAGATAAAATCACTTCTTGACGATTCTGTATATATTTATGATGAAAACATTATTGCTCCATCAACTTCATTTTACTTTGAAGGTGGATTATCTTCACTTGTTTCTTTTTACAATCAAACTCAAAAAGTTATTCATAAAAATGTTTTCTATGTAGAAAAGGATTATACATCAAAAGACAAAGGAGCAGAAGGTGTTAATGTTGGTGTTGAAGTTGCACTTCAATATACTGATGACATGAATCCACGTCTTGTGGCTTTTGCTAACAATATCTATACGTTAGAGGGGGGTACTCATGTTACAGGTTTTAAAACGGCATTGACTCGTATTTTAAATACATACGCGAAGAAAAGCAATCTGGTTAAAGATGATGAGTCATTTACGGGAGATGATGTACTTGAAGGTTTATGTGCAGTTGTTTCAGTGAAGCTGCAAGAGATACAGTTCGAAGGACAGACAAAATCAAAGCTTGGATCAACCGAAGCACAATCCGCCGTATCGAGTATTTTTGGTGAGGCTTTCTCATCATTCCTTGAGGAAAATCCAGATGATGCAAAGCAGATTATCTCTAAAGTTGTTCTTGCTGTGCGTGCTCGTAAAGCTGCTAAGGCTGCCAAGGATTCCATACTCCGCAAGGGGGCACTAGAAGGAATGACACTTCCAGGAAAACTTTCTGATTGTCAAAGTAGAAGAGCTGAAGAGTCAGAGCTTTTCATTGTGGAGGGGGATTCTGCGGGAGGTACAGCAGTGCAAGGAAGAAACAGAAAGACACAAGCTGTGCTACCACTTAGAGGTAAGATCTTAAACATTGAAAGAGCACGACTTGATAAGATCTTGGCTTCAGAGCAAGTTCGAAACTTAGTTATCGCTTTAGGTACTGCCATCGGTGATGTGTTTGATATCACAAAACTTCGATATCATAAAGTTATCATTGCAACTGATGCCGACGTTGACGGTGCTCACATTAGAACATTGATTCTAACTTTGTTATATAGATATTTTAGACCGCTTATTGAAGGAGGGTTTATATATGTAGCACAACCGCCACTATACAAGATCAAATACGGAAAAGAAGTTGGATATTATTATTCAGATGCAGAGAAGGATGTATACTTTAAAAAGATAGGATATGAGCAAGCTGATGCAGAGATAAAGGAAGGTGAGGAGGAAAATGAAAACATGGAGGAAGTAGAAGGAGAGGAAGAAACAACTTCAAAAACCAAAACTATGAAGAAGCCTTATATACAAAGATATAAAGGATTAGGTGAAATGAACGCTGATGAGCTTGGTGAGACAACTATGGACCCAGCAAAAAGAGTTTTGAAGCAGGTTAGAATAGAGGATATAGTAGCAACAGACCGTGTGATCGACGTTTTGATGGGTACTGATGTTCCATCGAGAAAGAGTTTCATTCAGTCGAATGCGAGGGCGGCGAGGTTGGATGTTTAGGAAAAAATTTATTTATCTGACAATAGAAAGCTGACTAAGGGTAATTCTGAAGTCGGTTTTTTTATTTTTTCGACAATGTTTCTTGATTATTTCTTTATCAAAATTTTATGGGTGTTTTGCTAGGATTTACGAATGTATGCATACATAGATGAAAGTGGGGACACTGGATACAAAAAGAAATCAAGTAGATATTTTATATTAACAAGTGTTATTGTTAATGATATTTTCATGTTGCGACGTATTGCAAAGAATATTCATAAATTTAAAATTGATAGATCAGTAAACTTCCATGCACATAAAGAGAATAAAGTCGTTAAGAATAAGCTCGTACAGAAAATAATTGAGAGCAATATACAGTGTGTTGTTTATGTTTTTGATAAAGATAAACAATTTGAAAAAGATGTTTATCTCTACACGCTTGAGGAGCTGGCTAAATATTTTAAAGAAAATAATATAAAAAATGTCACTATAGCCAGAAAAGATATTAGAAAGTATTACAATAAGAAAATACTCGAGATGTATTTACTATATGGATTAAAAGCGATTTTTTCAGAACCGAATAAAGAAAAATCTCTTCAAATTGCAGATTTTTATTCTTGGTCTATATTTTCAAATTTTGAACATGACTCACCTAAATATTTTATGAAGTTACAAAATCTCATAACTATAATAAAAAACAAAGCCTCCTGTGAGCTTTTGGACTACCCTTTGGATAGTCCTCACATGGAGGTCTGACTTGTTTATGAGTTAATAATAGCAGATTTGATAACGGTGTCAAATAAAAGAAAAACGCAATCACTGGGATTGCGTTTTTTTGTTGACGATTCTTATGATGATCGTTGTAACCGTATTGAGTGCTAGGCAAAGGATAGGGTTTACCATCGACACAAAGCTCGAGTTCATTATGATAAGGCTGGTTAAAGCCAAAGCATATGAAGTTGAAGCGAGTGCCCAGGGAAGTACAATCTCTTTGTTGATTCTCTTTTTGATTCCATTGATTGTCGGGATGTAGGATACTGCGATAACGACTTGAAGCAACAGGTTTGTCGCAATGTCTTTTCCGCTGAATCCCCAAAATAGAAGTATGACCAGGCTAAGAGTTGCACTGATCTTGTCTATTTTGTTTAAATTCTTGAAACCGTTTTTGTAAGCGCATGTGACGAATATTAAAGTCAACGACACCGCGGAAGCCAGCATGACAATCGATTTCCATGAGCTCTGGTGAGTCATGTTGAAATAGGTAATCAGGTTTGCAACAGCAACAACGCTTCGTATAAGGAAGGATGTTGCGTTCGGGTTGATCTTGCTGGCCATCACTCGTGTGATCATAATAATCGGGACAATCATCAAAATGATACCCGACAACACTTGCAGAATTTGCGGAAGGTTCATTGGTTTTGTGGTTGAAAAGGTTCTTGGGAGAGAAGGGGTTTACTTCTATATTATAGCATACTTAATATAAAAAATCAAGTATAGAAAAGCCTTGCTAAATCTATTGTTTTGCCACGTATTCTTTAGTAAAAGTGATGGTTATATAGGTTCCTTTTCCTGAAATTGCTTCGGCAGCATGTCGTATACCTTTTGGAATATATACCGTTGCAGGTGCTTCGACTGTATACGTTTCGTCTTCAAGTTGTATTTTATACTTTAGAGAATTGTCCTCAGATAATATTATATTCACCTCATCAAAATCATGGTAGTGAAGTTCGCAATACGAACCTAATTCCTTGTTTGTCGTATCTACGATATGACTTACGACTCTAAATCCGCCATCTCCATCAACCTTATCTTTTTGCAGCATTACATATCTTGTAAGCGGTCCATCGCGGTGGAAAGCGACAGTACTTAATGCTTCCTCAATTCCTTTAGTGATTAGGTTTTGGTATTTCATATTGTTTGTATAATAACATAACAAAACAAAAAACCTAGTTGTAAGCTAGGACTAGATTCTCTGTTTTGTGACTAAATAAATTTTTACAATTACTTAAATTCTTACAATGAGTGACACTTTGCCCTAGGCAAAGCGCTTCGCAGGACCGCAGGTCCGAGGACTGAAACGGAGCGAAGAAGTAAGAATTTTATTAATACTTCCGTATCACCCCCTTAACAACAGCAACAATAGCAAACGACTCAGTAGGGTAGATATCTTTAAAATCTTTATTTGCAGGTCTTAGGAATATGACACTACCTTTTTTCTTCAAATACTTCATTGTATATCCACCGTCAACTTCGGCGATAACAATCTCTCCGTCAAGTGCATCAGATTTTTTTTCAACGATAACATAATCACCCTCTTTGATACCTTCATCAATCATAGAGTCACCTTTCACTTCAAGAATGTAACTATTCTCTTTATGAGGAATAAGATATTTATCTAGATCGATTGTATCCAATAAATCTTCTTCTGCAAGAGAAGGTAGACCAGCTTCAACATACCCCAAGAACGGGACCTCATCCATACTCGCAGCTAGAGTTATTTTCCCTTGACTGTCTTTATTGAGTACCCCTAAATCAACCAACTTATTTATCAACTTATACACAGCGTTCTTCGATTTGAAACCAGTAAGCTTCATTATCTCTGCGTAGCCAGGCATACGTTTATAAGTCTCATAAAATGACAATATTTTTTTTTGGTAATCTTGTATCATGCTTCAAATTTATATTATACAGTTATTATAGCAAGAATGAAGTTACCATGCGTGAAAGGCGATATTGCCATGTAGGACGAGCGTCTCGGCGAAGTTTTAGAAGAAGCATCTTATGTCTTCTTGCCTCGGCTCTGTAGGCTAGCCCTTGGATTATTTTCATATCTATCTCTTCATTAATTTTATTAATTTCTTTGTTTATTGTTGTTATTGTTTGTTGTTTAGTCATGTTTATAGTATAGTGAACTAGGGTTCACCTGTCAAATAATTTGCAAATAAAAAAATGTGGATAAGTGGAAAATAAAAAATGCTCTTACTATAGAAGGTTAATTAGCATATAATTATATTTATGAAAACAGCATCTATTGTAACTTTCCTGACAGCATTAATAAATTTTATTGTAATGACATTTCTACAGAAACAAGAACTTGCAAGTTGTATAGGGGGTGGATGTAGTTTTGCTGGTGTATCACAGGGAATTTCTATTATATTTATTTCTGTACCACTTATTATATTAAGTGGTATTTTTATATTAATCGCTTTAAGAAGGAAGAGAAAGAATCCCCAAGTTATTGAAAAAATAAACATACTGGCCACTATTGGATGGACAATTTTACTTTCGTTATTTGCGTCAATTATCGCTCCGATTCTTATCTAGGTACCTCCTTGATAACCCCTCACACAATAAGGTACTATTAACCCATATGAAAACCACCCAAACTCAAAAAACCATTGCACTCACAGGGGACCGACCAACAGGAAGATTACATCTTGGACATTATGTCGGCTCTATTAAAAATCGCATCGAATTACAAAAAACTGCCGACGAAGCATACTACATGATCGCCGATGTCCAAGCACTTACTGATAATGCGAGCAACCCCTCTAAGGTCAGTGAGAATGTTATCGAAGTTATCCTCGACAACATGGCTTGCGGTGTTGATCCTAAAAAAACAACATACTTTATACAATCCCAGATCCCAGAAATAGCTGAGATGACTGTTATTTTTTTAAACCTTGTAACACTTGCACGTCTCAAAAGAAATCCAACCGTAAAAACAGAAATGAAACAAAAAGGATTTGGTGAAGATGTACCTGCTGGATTTTTAGCATACCCGGTTAGTCAGGCTGCGGATATGTTATTTCTCCGATCAAATGTTATTCCTGTAGGTGATGATCAACTTCCTCAAATAGAACAAGCGAATGAAATCGTGCGAAAATTTAACTCTATATATGGAGAATATTTTACCGAATTAAAACCTAAACTATCTGATACTAAAAGATTGGTTGGTATCGATGGACAATCTAAGGCGAGTAAATCTTTAAATAATGCTATATATCTTTCAGATGAAGATGATATAATCGCAAAAAAAGTTATGAGTATGTATACTGATCCAAGTCATATCTTGGTTTCAGACCCAGGAAAAGTTGAAGGTAATGTTGTATTTTCATATCTCGATATATTTGACGAGAGAAAATCAGAAATCGACGAATTAAAAAAACAATATAGAAAAGGCGGACTTGGAGACGTTGTTCTAAAGAAAAGATTGATACAGGTGTTACAAGATTTGATAACCCCGATACGTGAGCGTCGCAAGGTTCTTGAAAAAGATAAAAAAGCCATTCTTAAGATCGTACAAAAAGGAACTGAAAAAGTTCAAAAGCAGGCCAAGAAAAATATGATGGAGATGAAAAGACATATGAAGATTGATTATTTTGGATAGAGGAATCAATGAATACCTCCCCGAGTGCTACGCATCGAGGTATTGACCTGTTAACTCCTCGGTTCGGAAACAAAAGTGTGTACACTTTTGTTTCTCTCACTCTACGTCGTTAATAAAAATAGCAGTATTCTTTTGAGATATCTACTATTTTTCATTTAATTTAAGAATTAGTTTACATACACTCCTAACGTCGTCACGTTGTCATTCTCATTCGACTCATATACGTTTCCATTTGAATCTATGTTGATGTTAAATGTTGTATTGCCTCGAGTCAAACTATCAACTTCATACGTTACAGTCATTTCCTCACCTGATGCTAGAGGTCGCTCACTGTTTGTTGTAAGAGTTCTTTGTATGCCGTTTGTATCAGTATATGTATTACGAGTTGACCAATTGTTTGTGAATGTTCCTCCAATATTTCTTACGACCATTCTTATGTAGATTCTATCGCCGTAGTTAAAACTACTTTGATTTGAAAAGCTGCCCCCACTTATTCTACCAGCTTGAATAGAAGATATGATCAAGTTAGGAGATGTTGTGTTATTACAGTTATTGTAATAATTACAGTTATTATTACAGTTAGTATTGTTTTGATTATAATAGTTACAATTATTATTATTTACTACATTAAAATTTACAGAAAGATTGTTATCATTTTCATCTGTCTCAACAACGTTTCCGTTGATATCGGCATATACTCTTAGAATCGGGGTTGTGCTCGTATCTATCCCGTTAAAACGAGCTTCAACATTGTATGAACTTCTTCCAGGAATGTTTATGTTGTTAATGAATTTAACCCTGTCGGCAGATGCTATTGCTGGCATATCAACACGCATAGAAAATGGTCCTGTTGCAGTATCATGGTCATTTGATATTTTGTATTTAACAGAAATAGTATCATCTGTAGTAAATGAATTTGTTGCGACAAATTGACCAGAATATCTATCGATAACTCCAATAGCTAACAGGGTGGTCTTTATATTTTTACGTCCTGTGTAGACGTATGTTGGAGTATATACAGGTGTAGGAGGGTAGTACACGATTTTAGGTCTGTATACTGTGGTCGGCTTGTACACTGTTACTGGAGTTGTAGGTTTGACCGCTGAGGTATTTGTTGTTGTACTTATAATAATATCACCAACGTTTTGCGTGATAGTACCATTTAACCCGTAGGTTGTTGTAGCAACTGATTGAGGGATTCTGTCTATGGTGACAGGTACAGTGGTCGTAGCATCTTTATCTAACCCTGTAAGAGAAAGACTGGCTGTAGCCAATTGGTTGATTCCTAAAGGTATTAATTTAAATAAAGTAATACTTAAAAAGACCAATAATACTAGAAATACTAGTATTATTGCAAAGCGTATGATTGTTCGAAATATGCTGTTATTTTCCATAATACTTACACTATATATGATTAAAAGTTGTTTGTCAAGTGGTACTAAAATCTAGTTTTCAGCATAAACGTAATATTTTTTTTAAAAAATCGTATATAATATAAGAGTGCAAGATATAGAAAATAAAACTGATAATGAGCTAGTCATTTTGGTTCGTAAAAATCCAGAGGCTCTTTCCTATATCATAGACAGGTATAGGACGAAACTCGAAAGATATATAAACAGGCGAACAAGTGTTAGTAATCATGACAAGGAAGACATATTGCAAGATGTTTTTATAAAAATTTATAGAAACATAAATGAATATGATAACAGTTTAATTTTTTCATCTTGGATCTATCGCATAACTCACAACTACATAATCGATTGGCATAGGAAAAATAAAAAATATACATGTATCTCTTTGGACGATGATGATTCAAAGTTGATACACATACTGCAGGATGAGGATAATACCGTCGGCCTTCAAAAAATGTTTGATCAGGAAAATTTAGATTTAATAAAAAATGAAATTAAAAAATTACCTAAAGACTATCAGGAAATATTGATGTTGAAATTTTTCGAAGATAAAAGTTACGAGGAGATATCTGATATATTGAAAATATCAATCAACAGTGTAGGGGTTAAGATTAATAGGGCCAAAAAACTCTTAAAACAAAAAATATATGAATAATGATCAAATAATGCAAAAAATAAAAGAAGGAAACGTAAGGCCTATATCAAGAAGTATTTTTCTATTACGAAAAATATCGATCTGGTTTTTGCTTGCAATATCTACGATATTTGGATCGTACGCGTTCGCATTCTTCTTTTTAAAGACATTATATATTGATTTTGATAATTGGAATTATTTTGCGAGCTCGTATAATCAATTCCTGATATCTAACATACCTATTATCTGGGCGATATTATTTATTATCAGTCTATTACTTGTATTTTACCTGTTTAAAAAAACCAATAAGGGTTATAAATATTCCATTGTGTTTGTAGCCGGGATCAGTTTAATAATTAGTTTTTCTTTGGGAATAGCTTTGTCGAAAGTCTTGGCTCAAAGAGGTTATTTCTTAGATCAGTTTGAGAATGAAAGACTGGTAAATTGGACCGATCCACAATCAGGAAGGCTATCAGGAGAAGTTTTATTTATCGACAGGCAATATATGTTGATTAGAGATATTCAAGACGGTGTATGGAACGTTAATACGTCCTATTTATTAGATAATTCAAAGGAAGTTTTGCAAAATAATCAACTTATATCTATTGCAGGAAGGTATGATTATCAGAATAATTTTACCGCTTGTCAAATAATACCATTAAATATAGATAAAATTAGATTTAAGCCTAATTCTAACAATGGATTACGACCAAGTATCAATAAAAATAATAGTTTTGTGAGCGATATTTGTGATTTTGTAATAAATAGAAAATAATATACGTATATATAGTTATGAGGACAATCAATAAAAAAATAATTTTATTAAGTATTATATTGGCTGCGGCGATGGTGAATAACTCAAATATTTATGCAAGCACTGTTAAAAAAAGTCTTGTTGGTAAAAATCATGAGCTAATAGAAACAAACAAAACAGCTATTGAAAACGCATTAAAAAATAACGATTATAATTTATTCATAAACACTTTAAAAAGTTTAAATATCAACGAAAGCATAACCAAAACCCAATTTGCGGTCCTTGTAAATGCCTATGCATTATTTAAGCAAGACAAGAAAACGGAGGCTATAAAATTATTAGAAGATAATAAGGTAAATCCTATATTAATTAAATTTATCAGCAACAGACCCGATCTGACTGTTGCTCAAAAAGAAATATTGAAGCAAGTGTCTGATTTAATCAGACAAGGAAAGATAGACGAGGCTAAGGCTTTGATCAAAACGGCCGGTCTTCCTGAAACCCCTTTGGCTTTGGGTAAAAAAATAAACAAAGTGGAGAACAAGGTAAATAAAGAAGAATTTAAAAAAGCTTTTGACAAAGCTCGTGAGCTTAAAAAAGAAGGAAAGATAGATGAGGCAAAGAGAGTGCTTAAAGATGCAGGTATACCAGCTAAAATACAAGACAAGATTCGTCTGGAATTTGACAAGTCCCATAAGACTGTCAAAATTGGATTTCTTCAATCTTTTAAAAACTTATTTATAAAGTGAGATGACTTATTTTTATTAACGACGTAGAGTGAGAGAAACAAAAGTGTACACACTTTTGTTTCCGAACCGAGGAATTAACTGTTTGCATCAACCGAGAGGCTGGTGTAATTTGTTTTTATATAATATATAATTAAAGCATATGTTATTCACTAGAACAGAAATAAATATTGCCAAGCAGATAGCTAAGATTGGATTAATAATAATATCCTTATGTCTATTGCTGGCAGGACTAACAAGGCTGGTGACAGGATTGAATGATACTGCTCCAAATAAAATTGATGCACAGGTAAAGACTGAGATTGCTCCAGCTATAAAAACATCGATTGTAAAGGCTGAAATTCCTTTGATCGTAGACATACCAGGATATGTTGCCAGCGCAAATATTCAAGCTCCAAACAGCGTTGACGTTGCGGTTCTCGATGCTGCCTTGGGTCAAGGTGCAGTATATTACCCTGGATCAGGTTATCCTGGTGCCAACAATACGCTTATTTTTGGACACAGTACTACGTTTAAGATTGTGAACAATAAGGCGTATAAAGTTTTCAATAATTTAAAGAATGTTCCTGTTGGAACTCTGATCTATGTTCGCACTCAAGGTGCTGTACATGTGTATAAGACTCGAAAAGTGGAGAGGGTAAGTAAGTACACTTCATGGATACAGTTTAAGAGCGAGAGTCCTATTTTGACAATGGCTACATGTGATGGTTTTGGAAAAAAGTCTGACAGATGGGTGTTGGTGGCGGATTATGTTGGGATGGAGTAGTTGTGGTATTATGTAAATCATGACACATCCAAGCAAAGAAAAAACATTAATCATTATCAAGCCAGATGGAGTACAAAGAAACTTGATAGGAGAAATAATTTCACGTTATGAAAAAGTTGGATTGAAACTCGTGGCGATGAAGATGATAACTGCTGATGTTGAGATGATAAAACAGCACTATACTCTTGATCCAGAATGGTTGAGACTTGTTGGTGAAAAAAGTATAAAGGGATTGATTGATAAAGGATTAACCCCGGTGAGTATGGACCCGATGGTTATCGCTGAAAGTGTTTTAGAAAGATTGTCTAAATATATGACTTCAGGTCCTATCATCGTGATGGTATGGCAAGGCGGACACGCTGTTTCCGTTGTTCGAAAAATGACTGGAGGCACAGAGCCTATGATGTCTGATGTTGGAACGATACGAGGAGACTATGTTTTGGATTCATATCCTATGGCTATGGCTGATGAGCGATGTGTGAGAAACTTGGTCCATTCTTCAGGATCTGTGGAGGAGGCAAATAATGAAATAAATCTTTGGTTTAAGGAAAGTGAGATTATAGAATATGTTTTGGCAAATGAAAGTGTGATTTACGGTTTTTAAAATAGAATAAAAAAAATCACTCGGCATTTCTTGCGAAATGCCGAGCTTATGGGTTTGTACTGGTAAACAGCAGTTCTCAACCATGCGGGGGCAGGTTAATGACTGGATATGTGTTGTTCCTCAGTCTTTTTTTTGCAAACTATCGGGGGCTAGTCTGCGGGGTGCTTCGGGGGAAGCATGCCGTTCGGGGGAACGGCTTTTTCCTTGTGGGGAGGAAAGGGTTTGTGTCCTGACTGAGTCCAGTGTGCTGGCTATTTGCCACGCATCAATGGCTCTAAATATCATTAAGACAGTCAAGGCCACGAATAACATTACTGTTCCCGCAACCCTGTGGCTTAATTCAGGAGTCAAAGGAGACTCCTGAGCGGCGAAGATAATCGTCGCTATTGATATAAGAGCGGAGAATACCGCTATACCGATGGAGGTGAAAAACTTCACCTTGAGTCCATCGATTCTAATTTGCTGTGGGCTTTTACCCATCATCGGGGTTATTATAGCATTTGCAATGTGCATCGAGATATATCATAGCATATCCTGCATAAATGTCAAGCATTTTACCTAATTCCTTATAAACCAAAGCCTATTTCTGGCATCCTCTACAAAAATGACTCGATCTTCCATTTAAAATTTTTCTCTCTATAACACCACCACAATCATTACCAAAACATTTCAAATCTTTTCGCCTATATACTCTATGCTTTCCTTGAAATGTACCTCGCTCACCATAGATGTTTCTGTAATCACTTGTGGAATCTCCTCCAAAATCAATACCTCTTTTGAGTATTGATTTTATGTTTTTATGTATTATTTTAAAATCTACAGGGGATAAGGACGACACAGGTCTGTCCGGCAATATCTTTGATTCATGCAAAATCTCATCAGAATATATGTTTCCAATACCAGCTACCAATCTTTGATCCATTAGTGATGTTTTTATATATTTGTTGGGATATCTATTTATATTTTTAGAAAATGTTTGCAAATCGAAATCATCAGACAACGGCTCTGGTCCAAGAAGGTCTATTTCTTTTTGGATATCATTATCAAGCAAGATGACCTTGGCAAATTTTCTAGCATCGGCTAAAACCAGATGCTTGCCATTATCCAATATAAAAACAAGATGAATAAACCTATTATATGGATCCTCAAGCGCAGTCTGACCTTTTTTCGGAGTCCAAGAATTATCCTTCTTGTTATATTCATATGTTCCATACATAACATGTCCTGTCATCTTCATGTGTATTAAAATCGTTTCCTTATTATCAAGATATATTAATATGTTTTTAGCTCTTCTTTCAGCTTTTACTATTTTTGCACCTTTTATGGCTTCTGCAAATTTTTGAAAATATTTTGGATTCTTTATCGTATGGGAAAATATCAAGGATGAGCTTTTAAAATCAGTCCATGTGTCTACGATCTTCTTATTTCTAGCAACGGTATTGATACCGTCAACCGTTGTATGTACTTCGGGTAGTTCTGGCATATTTATATGTATAATAATATATATATAAGATATCACAAGAGCATTTATATATTAAATAGAAAAAGTGGGCACTTTTCAGATGTCCACTTTTTGGGGTACATATCAATTTTACGAGTATATTTTTATGTTCTCCTAATAAAAGATTAGTCTTCTATTGAATCTACACCATAACCACATAGTCTTATTTCTGCTCTGAATGCATCTGTTGCTGTAGATTTCACACGTTTTAATTCTTTCTGCGCTGTCCCTTGAGTTTTTTTAGCTATTTCGTTAGCAACTCTTAATTGCTTAACTCTCTCGTTACCCGTTTTATCAAAAGCTGCATTTTGCGCAACTCTTCTTGTATTGATTGAATCTATCCACACAGAAGTATATTTTTGCAAAGCGGATGTTACGACTCCATCTCTTTTTGCTATAGCATCTTTTGCACATGATGCGCTCGCTCTTTTCAATTCTGTTTTCTTAAGTGTGTCTCTACCTCTATCTCCATCTCTATCTTTATCTCCATCTCTGTTATTGCTTACATTAGGTCGTGTTTTTGTAGAAGTTGCCTTTACTGTCGTTGTTGCGGTTATTGTTGTAGTTGCTAGTGGGGTTGTAGTTGTAGCTGAAGCTGTGATTGCGAATGCAAGAGCTAAAACCAATGCTGATATTGAAATTTTTTTCATGTTTTTTGTTTTTTTAATTATAAATAATTCTAATAAATCCGATACATATAATTATAGTCTATTAATTTTTATGTTACAATCAATTTATGAACAAACAAAATATTTACTTTATTATATTGATAGCGATTACAGGCATATTGTCATTGTTGATCTTATCCAACTTTATTATAATACTTGTTTTGGCCTATATATTCGGAACATTGGTACGACCTTCTCACAAAAAAATAGAAGAAGGTCTCTCAAAAGTTAATTTTTTCAAAAAAGGAGCATCAACCCTTTCTTCTGTAATAACTATTATTTTATTCTTATTAATCATCGTTACCCCTATAAGTATCATCTTGGGCAAAGTGATAATAGACACTCAATCTGTATATCAAAATATTGTCAGCGGAGGGGTAGATTTAAATCTTATCAGTCAAAAGTTTAGAACTTTTGTTAATGCTGTGTTTCCTCACTTAAATGTGGATTTTAATCAGATAGGTGCAAGTGTATCAGGATTCTTTGTTGGAAATATAGGCTCTGTGTTTACCAGTACTGTAGATGTGGTACTAAAATTATTCTTGTTTATTTTAGCAATGTTTTATTTCTTGAAAGATGGAAAACAGTTTGGTAAATTGTATTCGTCTATAAGTCCGCTTAAAAAAGATAATAATGATAAAATATTTGATTCTATAAAAGTTTCAATAAACTCTATAATGATTGGTTCTATCACGGTAGCGGCAACACAGGGTGTTGTAACTGGTATCGGTTTGTGGATATTTGGTGTCCCAAATCCTTTTTTCTTTGGAACACTGGCCGGTTTCTTATCGTTGATTCCAAGCCTTGGTGCACCCCTTGTCTGGATTCCCTCAGCAATTTATTTATATTTTACAAACCCAAGCAGTTTTTCCTGGTTGTACCTAGTTTTATGGGGAAGTATTGCTGTTGGTTTGATTGATAATTTACTTGGTCCTAAGGTTATAAATAAAGGGATAAAGATACACCCCTTGTTTATTCTACTTTCCATTTTGGGAGGTATATCAATTTTTGGCCTAGAAGGTTTTATTTTAGGACCTTTGGTTTTGAGTATATTTGTAGCTATCGTGAAAGTGTGGAATGAAGGCCGTAGTTTATAATTTATTTGTAGTATAATAGAAAGACTATGAAAACAATAAATCTTTTAACTCACTCGGGACAATTTCATGCTGATGATATTTTTTCTACAGCTCTGCTGAATATTTATTATCGACACAAAGATAAAACAATAAAGGTAAAATACAAAAGGAGTGTAAAAAAAGAAGATATAGAAAAGGCTGATATCGTATATGATATTGGTCTTGTGTATAATCCTAAGAAACTTCGCTTTGACCATCATCAAAATGATACAGGTCTGATAAGAGATAATGGAATACCATATGCTGCATTCGGGCTAGTATTCAAGCATTTTGGTCCTGAGCTTATCTCAATTATTTCAAAAGAAAAAAACAAAAAAGTTATTGCTGAAATTTTTGATATTGTAGAGAAAAAATTAGTTTATCATATTGATGCTATGGATAACGGAACTTTAACCTACAAACAATTATTTAAAGGGGTAGATATTGTAACCATAGATAATTACTTTAAAATGTGTAAATTTGCTGCTGGGGTGGATGATATGAAAAAGATCGATAAAAAGTTTTTTGAATTGGTAAAATTCTCAGAACCGATATTAGAAAATATTATTATGTATGCTGTTGGAATACAAAAAGAAAAAGCTTTGGCAGTAAGGTTATATGATAGGGCAAAAGACAAAAGAGTGATTATCTGTGACAGATTCTACAGTTTTAATTTTAATAAATTTATAGAACCACTTCTTGTTGTATATCCAGATTTGAGGGGTGGGTGGACAGCTAAAAACGTTCAAACAGGGGAGGATCCGTACGATGCTCGTTTTTATTTTCCAGAATCCTGGAGGGGTTTGGTTGATGAAGAGTTGAAAAAAGTTACCGGCATAAATGGAGCAAAATTTTGTCATAAGTCAGGATTTTTATGTGTCAATGAGACGAAGGAGGGGTTATTTAAGATGATTGATTTAGCGTTGATAAATTAATATTAAAAATATTTTTATACACAGTGATTTTGCCTTGTTTTTATGTGCTAAAAAAGCTAAAATAATGAGAGGACTTGATACTGAAAAAAATGAAAATATTTATTACTGTACAAAAAATAATACTAGCTTCTTTTTTGGTGTTCTCGTATCAGACTTTTGCAGCATCTCCTTCGCAACCTATTTTACCTTCGGATAATATTCAGGATCCTGGCAATGTTTCAACGTTGTGGGGAGGTTGTGGTCCAACTGACGCAAATTGTTATGTAACATTAACTTCATTTTATAATGAATCTGTGGACGGCTTGGATTATTCAACAAGTACAGGAATACTGTCTATATCATCAGGATATACTATTCCAACAGTTGCATCAACGACCGCTTGGAATAATGCGATCGGATCTTTGTTGGGTAATGCATTGTTGCAAGATGGAAATTCATTTGGCACGACATTAACTTTGGGAACAGATGACGCTGAAAACTTGAGCTTTGAAACAGGTGGAATAAGCAGGTTGACAGTCGACACTGCTGGAAATATCGTGGCAACAGGGACGATCACTGCAAATTCATTTTACGGCGATGGTTCAAATCTTGCCGGAATATTTTCTACATCGACGACAAGAAATATTTTATCCGCATCCGCGCCGCTTTCCTATAATGCGTCAACGGGAAATTTTTTAATTTCTCAGGCATCTTCCACTTCTGACGGATATCTCTCGTCTGCCAATTTTAATATATTTTCAGCAAAGGAAAATGCGATAGCCATTTCGACATCTTTGACATATTTGCGTGGAGACAAGACTTTCCAGACTCTGGATACTTCTGTTGTGACTGAAAACGGAAATCTGTATTTTACGAACATGAGAGCTGATGCCCGGGCTATCTCGGTAATATCCGCGACGACATCGCTTCCGAATGTCACAACACTTTCAAATCTTACTGCTGTCGGAACCATCATGTCTGGTACATGGAATGCCTCGACTATCGGGGACGCTTACATGATAAAATCTGGAGACTGGACGGGAATGTTCGACGGTCGCGAGGGATCATATTATTTGGACAGGGGAAATCATAATGGCACCCAGCTTTCATCAAGCATTTTAGATTTTTCAACTTCAACAAGATCACTGCTTTCTTCGTCTGCCACAGGACTGTCTTACTCGACCACGACTGGTGTACTCTCACTTACATCTGGTTATGTTGTTCCACTTACTGCCTCAACTACAGAGTGGTCAAATAAAGTATCAAGTCAGTGGACTACAAGTAGTTCGAATATTTATTATACTTCAGGCAATGTTGGGGTTGGTACGACAACGCCAACGTATAAGCTAGATGTTCTGGGCACTATCAGAACTTCAGATGCTTCAGGTAGTGGTATTGAATTAGTTCACACTACTTCTGCTCCTAGAATAAATATGGGCAACGCTTCTTTGTCGAGTAAATATTTTACATTGGGTGCCTACTCAGGTGTGAATAATATTGAAAGCGGAAATAGGGATTTACATATTTTTAATACATCAAGCGATACAGTTGGTATTACATATAAATCAACCGGCAACGTCGGGGTTGGTACGACAACGCCTGGGTCAATTTTAACACTAGGCTCAGGACAACTCGAGTTACCTATAGGAAATGCCACTGCACCATCTCTTCGATTTAGTGGAGCATCTAATAGTGGTATGTATTCAAATGGAACAAATGGCATAGCTTTAAGTACAGGCGGTATAGAAAGGATGAATATCAGTGCTGCAGGAAATATGTTCCTTTCTGGCGCAGCCAGCGTGCAGATGGCAGGGGGGTCAGCTGCTGTTCCATTTTTATCTTTTGGAAATACCACTGCTGGAATATACAGATCTCCAGGTTCAACTTTTGGAATTTCAACAAATAGTACATCTAGGATGTTTATAGATGCAAGTGGCAATATCGGTATCGGAACAACGACTCCCGCCGATATACTTCAAGTCTTCGGCGACATGCGTGTCGGTAACAGTGGGGTAAATGGGTGTATTAAAAACTTTGCAGGAACAGGTATTGTTGGAGTCTGTTCATCTGATGAGAGGTTAAAGACTAATATCGTTGATTTTTCAGATGGTTATTTAGATAAAATGGTAAAGCTAAAAGCTATAACATATAACTGGAATGAACAGGCCAACTCTCTCAATAAAGTAAATACCACAGTTACAAATTACGGTTTACTTGCCCAAAACGTAGAACAATATTTTCCTGAATTGGTAACCATGGATTCAAACGGCTATAAGCAGGTTAACTACTCAAGATTACCTCTATATTTATTGAAGGCAGTGCAAGAATTGTCTGTAAAAGTCTCTGGAATATTTGATGGAACAGGGAAAGTGCATGTAAAAGAATTATGTATAGAAGATGTTTGTGTAACAAAACAACAACTACAGCAGATGCTACAAGGTCAAAACATACAATCTGCACCAGTGATAACTACACCACCTCCAGTTGTTATTGAACCTGTATCTGAAACGGTAGTTGAAGATTCTTCAGAATCAAAGCTTGAAATAATTCCCGAAGTTGTTGTGATTGCACCTGAGGAAACCCCGGTGGTCCAAGAAGATGTGCCTGTTGAATAAAGTTAAGAATACTGGTTACAGAGGAATAGTTTATACTTTATAAGTTTTCGTTTGATTAAGTATGATATACCTAGATTGAATAATGTAAATCTGATTATTTCTTTATGAGAATTTGATTGGTGTTTTCATATGATTAATCGATGTACGCATACATCGACGAATCTGGAGATACTGGTTATACAAAGAAATCAACAAAATATTTTATATTGACAGCTGTGGTTGTCGAAGATCCTTTTGTTTTGAGGCGTATTGTGAAGAATATTCACAAGGGAAAACGTGATAAGAAAAAAGCAAACATATTGCACACACATTCTGAGACAAATCAGACTAAAGATAAACTAACAGAGAGCCTTATTGGGAATGAGGTTCATTGTATCGTTTCTATTGTAAAAAAGGCAGAAGAGACAGTCGCAGACATTTATTTGTTGACCCTAAGAAAGATGACTAATCATTTAAAATCTTTGCAATTCAAGAGTTTTGTCATTGCAAGAAGGGATACAAGGAAATACTATAACCAAAGCATTATTGATGATATTCTTGGGAATTATAATATCGAGATTATCTTTTCAGACATGCTTTCTGAAAAGGCCTTGCAAATATCTGATTTTTACTCATGGTGCGTATTTGCACATCTTGAGCACGGTAATTCGGATTATTATTCAAGATTATCCTCTCAGATAGTCTTTATATAATAAGCAAAGCCTCCTAAGATCTGCGTATGTTCTACGCGCGGGCCGCCGATGGCAGCCCCTCTTATGGAGGTCTAACTTGCTATGGGTCTATTATAGCAAATATTTATGTGGAGTCAAATAAAAAAAGACGGGCACTCGGTGGTGCCCGCCTAAGGGTTGAAGTTGGAAGCGATTCAAAGTTCGCCTTCGTATCGGGAAGATTCCCATTCGTCACCCGGTGTTTCTCCGCCTTCAACCTCTGTTATGCCAAGATCATGAAAGCGGATAATTTCCATCTCAGCAGGAGTCGGCAGTTTGAGATCGTTGATGTCTCGGCTGCGTTCG
This sequence comes from Candidatus Parcubacteria bacterium, assembly GCA_043722755.1. Classification (GTDB taxonomy): domain Bacteria; phylum Patescibacteriota; class Minisyncoccia; order Phycocordibacterales; family CAIZLB01; genus CAIZLB01. Next base: position 9,024 of record JAYSOO010000100.1, on the reverse strand, counting down.
AACTTGATGTCCGAAAAATCATCCCAACTTCCATTGAACATAAAAGTGATAATGAGGAATTCATCGTACGGAAAGCATCCTAGCTTGAACACTCCAAGAACGTGAGCTTCAGGGTGCATGCTGGTATCGGCCCCATCGAAGCTAAGTCGAGTGTCCTCGTTAAGCACGAGGGTTGGATCTTTTTTCATTACTTCTTCGAAGACACGAAGCCAGATCTCGGGATTGCCTGTATGTTTAAGTGCAGTGGTCATTGTAGTGTTGGTGGTTGTAAAATGTGCGTAAGTTCAAAATACCATTTATATGTATTTTGTCAATCATTCCATTTGACACACATGATAAAATTGAGTAATGGACTCAGAAAAACCACAAGAAAAAAACATAGCATTTATAGACAGTCAAAACTTACATTTTGGCACTATTAAGTGTGATATGTGTGCAATCATATTGCAGAAAAACATACGAGAGATGGAGCTTTTAGATTGCACTTGTGGTCAAGCTTGGGAAGTTGATCTGACTCGGTTTTACATATATTTGAAAGAAAATTATCAGGTTGATGATGCCTATTATTTTATCGGCTATATAAACAAAAAGAATGATGATTTATATAAGCAGATATCAGATGCAGGATTTACGATATTGTTTAAAGAACATAATAAAAAAGCCAAGTCGGCTAAGAAGGGAAATGTGGATACAGATATCGTGTTTGAGATAATGAAAAATGTAGTGGATAATACCGATTTTGATAATATTGTATTGGTATCAGGGGATGGGGATTATATAAAGATGGTTAAATATCTAGTTGAAAAGAAGGTGTTTAAAAAAGTGTTATTTCCAAACAGGAAGTTTTATTCGTCACTGTATAAGCAGTTGGGAGATTATTATACCGCTCACTTGAGTTCTCCAGATATAAAATCATTGATATGTAAGCCTATAAATGAAAAAGGTACCTAACGCACTTACACGCTTCGGGCCCTAATTCGTATTGATGTATGTATTATAGCAATGTGTCTACAAAATGCAAGTAGCAGACTTGTCCAACGCAAGATTACACCCAAAACCACATACTCATCACCCTCAACCCACCCAAACCTCAACCACCACCGCACCTCAAAATCAAGTTGCACTCAAGCAAAAAATATGCTACTATACCCTTAGCGTAAAACCGATTGAGTAATGATAGCCTTTTCCGCTTTTTTATTAATCTCAATTCTCTAATTTTTAAATATAACAAAATATGTTAACAAAAAAACATTTTTCACGTTTTCGTGAATCTTTAGTCCCGTTACCTAACCTGGTAGAGGGTCAAATCCAATCATACAAGTGGTTTTTGGAGAAAGGCTTAAATGAAGTGTTCAATGAATTCTCTCTAACGAAAGATTATACAGAAAAAAAATTCGAATTCAGATTCGAAGGTATAAGACTTGATCGTCCTAAATACGATGAGTTCTATGCGAAAGAAAATAAAGTTAATTACGAAGCTACAATCAAGGCAACTATCAAACTAGTTAATCACATTACTGGTACTGAAAAAGAGCAAGAAATATTTATGTCAGACGTGCCGATGATGACAGAGCATGGTACTTTTATTATTAATGGTATTGAAAGATGTATTGTTCCACAGCTTGCGAGAAGTTTTGGAGCATTCTTTACGTCAGATGAGCATAAAGGAAAAAATTATATCGGAGCAAAGATTATTCCAGCGCGTGGTTCATGGATAGAAATAAATACAGATACTGATGGAGGTGTATATGTTAAGATCGACAAAAAAAGAAAATTCCCAGTAACAACACTGCTTAGAGCTCTTGGAGCCGGAACTGATTCTGATATCAAAGATTTGTTTGGAGATGATGAAAACATCAAATCATATATAGATCATACTTTAGCAAAAGATCATACAAAAACAGCAGAAGAAGCTGTTGTTGAAATTTACAAAAAAATGAGAGATGGTGAGCTTGCTACAGCTCAAAACGCGAAAGATTTTGTAGAAAACATGTTCAAATCAGAGAGATATGATTTCTCAAGAGTTGGACGTTTTCGATTTAACTCTCGTTTTGGAAAAAGTATGGAAGAAAAAGACTTGGCAAGAAATACTCTAAATCTTGATGACTTTATAACTCTTATTTCACATATTTGTAACATGACAAACATTCCTGAATCAGAAGCTGATGATGTTGATCACTTAGGTTCAAGACGTGTTAGATTTGTTGGTGAACAATTACAACAAAAAGTGAGACTTGGTCTTTTGCAAATCAAGAAAAACGTTCAAAATAGAATGTCGACTATAGAGTCAGATGTAAGTCAGCCTATGCAATTGATATCTCCTCGTCCACTACAAGCTAGAATCAAAGAATATTTCTCTACAAACCCATTGTCACAATTCATGAACCAAGAAAACGTTCTTTCAGAGTTGGAACACTTAAGAATCCTTACAGCACTAGGTCAAGGAGGTCTTTCATCTGACAGAGCTGGTGTTGAGGTTCGTGATGTTCACTCTTCTCATTATGGTCGTGTATGTCCAATACATACACCTGAAGGTGCCAACATTGGTCTTGTTCTTCACTTGGCAGCCTACGCGAGAGTAAATAATTTTGGAATGATCGAGACTCCATATGCAAAAGTTTCCAAGGGAAAAATTACAAAAGAAATCGTATATCTTGATGCGTTGCAAGAAGAAGGATTCAAGATTGCTCATGCTGCTATCAACTATGATAAAAATGGTCAAATCGCAGATGAAATGGTAGAGGTTCGTCTAAAAGGTGATCCAACTATCGTTGATAAAAAAGATGTAGATTTGATCGATATCGCATCTGGTCAGCCGTTTTCTATCGCCACTTCTATGATTCCTTTTGTGAATCATAACGATGCTAACAGATCACTCATGGGATCAGGTATGCAGAAACAAGCAACACCTTGTATTGTTCCTGAGGCAGCTTTTGTTGCTACAGGTATTGAAGAGACTGCTGCACGAGATACAGGGCGCGTTATCATAGCACCAGAAGATGGAGAGATCACAGCAGTTGATGCTGCCTCAATCACTATAAAAGGTAAGAGAGAGACTACATATAGACTTGCTGTTTTCAATAAAACAAACCAATTTACAGTATTTCATCAAAGACCTACAGTAAGCTTAGGACAAAAAGTAAAAAGAGGAGACGTTCTTGCTGACACTTCAACATCTGTTGAAGGTCAAATCGCGCTAGGGCAAAATATTTTGATTGCATTCCTAACATGGTCTGGATCAAACTATGAAGATGCTATTATTATCTCAGAAAACTTGGTTAAGAAATCAAAGTTTACATCTATTCATATTGAAGAATTTGTAATCAACGTTCGTGATACAAAGATCGGACCTGAAGTTACAACTCATGATATACCAAACGTATCAGAAGGAAAGCTTAAAGATCTTGATGCTGAAGGTATTATTCGTATTGGTGCAGAAGTTCGACCTGGAGACATCTTGGTTGGAAAGATCACTCCAAAAACAGAAACACAACTAACGCCTGAAGAAAGACTTCTAAGATCTATCTTTGGTGACAGAGCTAGGGACGTGAAAGATACCTCAAAGAGATTGGAAAACGGAAAGAGAGGAAGAGTTATCGGTATAAAAACATTTTCAAGAGAAAGAGGTGACAAGCTAGAATCAGGTATCTTAAAAAGAATCTACGTCGAAGTTGCTCTGCTTCGAAATATCTCAGTTGGAGATAAACTTGCAGGACGTCACGGAAACAAAGGTGTTATATCAAAAGTATTGCCTGTTGAAGATATGCCTTACATGGCTGATGGTACGCCTGTAGATATGATTCTTACACCTCTTGGTGTTCCATCTCGTATGAACTTGGGTCAGATCCTTGAGCTACACTTGGGATTGGCCGCTTCAAAACTTGGCTATCAAGCTATCGTTCCTGCATTCATGGGACCTACAGCTGAAGAAGTTCAAGATGAGTTGGTAACAGCAGGGTATGACAGATCAGGAAAAATGAAGTTGTTCGACGGACGAACAGGAGACATGTTCCAGCAAGATGTTGCAGTTGGATATATGTACATGCTTAAACTTCACCACATGGTTGAGGATAAGATCCATGCACGTTCAACAGGACCATACTCTCTTATCACTCAACAGCCACTTGGAGGTAAGGCTCAGGGAGGAGGACAAAGATTTGGAGAAATGGAGGTTTGGGCACTTGCAGGTTACGGAGCGTCATATACTTTACGTGAAATGTTAACTATAAAATCAGATGATATCTTGGGTAGATCAGCTACATATGATGCTATCGTTAAGGGTGAAAGAATTTCTGATCCAAATACACCTGCATCATTTAACGTGTTGCTGTCAAACCTAAGAGGACTGTGTATAGATGTTGGATTCGACAATGATCAAGGCAAAGAACTTGATGTTGGACTTGATGTTGGACACGTTGGAGATCATCAAGAAAACAGAAATCAAATGGATGAAGAATATGGATTAGATATGGAGGATGAAGAAAGTGTTACTGAAGTAGGAGAGGTAGTAGCAACTGAAGAATAATAATTTATTTAAAATTTAAAAAATTAATCTCAATAACAAATAACGAAATAAAAAAATATGTTCAAAGATAAAAAAATAAATACAAAAACTTCAGTTGATGATATCGATTCAGTTTCAATCAAACTGGCATCACCTGAAAAAATCAGACAATGGTCAAGAGGAGAAGTTAAAAAACCAGAAACTCTTAACTACCGTACTGCTCGTTCAGAGCGAGATGGTTTGTTCTGTGAAAAAATATTCGGTCCTGAAAAAGACTATGAATGTTATTGTGGAAAATACAAAGGAATCCGATACAAAGGAATCATATGTGAAAAATGTGGAGTTGAAATCGTAAAATCAATCGTAAGACGTGAGAGAATGGGACATATCGAACTATGTGTACCTGTATCTCATATCTGGTATTTGAAAAACATGCCCTCAAGAATAGCTACTATTCTTGGTATGCCTGCCGGTGAAGTTGAAAAAGTTATCTACTTTGCTGGATATCTTATTACAAAGATTGATGAGAAAGAAAAAACAAGACTTCATAAAGAACTTGACGACGAGTTTAAGTCAAAAATGAAAAATATCGAAGATGAAAAAACTAAAGATGCACTAAGAGATCTCATGACTTCAACTAAGGCTGATATCGACATGATTTATGTTGGTAAGGTGTTAGATGAAAATCAATATCACAAATTCTCATACAAATTCGGATCATCTTTCGAAGCTGGAATCGGAGGTGAAGTTATTTACAATATACTAAAAGGCTTGAATATAAATGATTTATATAAAAAACTTACAATAGACTTGGAAAAGGCTACTTCAGTTGAAAGAGAAAAAATCATCAGAAGATTAGGATTTATCAATGCGATGAAAAAATCAGGTGTACGACCAGAATGGACTTTCATCAAAGCCTTGCCTGTTATTCCTGCTGCACTTCGTCCTATGGTTGCACTTGACGGAGGCAGACAGGCTACATCTGACATTAACGATCTATACAGAAGAGTTATAAACAGAAACAATCGTCTTAAAAAACTTTATGATATAAAAGCGCCAGACGTTATCCTGAGAAACGAAAAAAGAATATTGCAAGAGGCTGTTGACGCACTGCTTGATAACTCTATGAAAGGTAATGGTCCAGCATTTTCAGGAATAAACCCAGGACAAAAAAGATCACTTAAATCTATTGCTGACAACTTGAAAGGTAAGAGAGGTATTTTCAGACAAAACCTACTTGGTAAGCGTGTTGACTATTCAGGTCGTTCAGTTATCGTTGTGGGACCAGATCTTAAGCTTAATCAATGTGGACTACCAAAGAATATGGCTTTGGAATTGTTCAAACCTTTCGTTATTTCACAAATTTTAGGAAAAGAATTGGCATTTAGTATCAAAGGAGCAAACAGAATGATCGAAGATAGAGATGAAGTTGTTTGGTCAATATTAGAAGATATTATCAAAGATAAATATGTATTGCTAAACCGTGCTCCAACACTACACAGACTTTCAGTACAAGCATTCCAACCTATTCTTATAGAAGGAAATGCGATCCAACTACATCCACTTGTTTGTTCACCGTTTAACGCTGACTTCGATGGAGATACGATGTCAGTTCACGTTCCTCTTTCAGAAGAAGCTCAATACGAAGCGCATAACATCATGGCTTCTGACAAAAACATCTTGAAGCCAGGATCAGGAGATGCAACTATTACAGATAAAATGCTTGATATAGTTGTTGGATCATACTGGGTAACTAAAATGGTTTCTTCAGAATTGGGTGCGGATAAATATTTTGAATCACCTGAGGCTGCTATCATAGCCTTGAACAATGATATAATCTCACACCGTGCTCCTATCAAAGTTTTGGCGCCTGAAGATGGAAAGTTTGGTGAATACTCAGGGAAATTGTTTGACACAACAGTTGGACGTATATTATTTAACAGATTATTGCCAGAAAATATTACATTCATTAACCGCGAAATAAACAAAAACGTGATGAATGGCGTGATTGATGAATTGATTATCAAAGAAGGAAGAAACAATGTTGCTCCAATAATCGACTCAATTAAGAAATTTGGTTTCTCTTTTGCTACAAAATCAGGTATCACTTGGGCTATATCAGATATCCAAATTCCAGAAGATAAATACAAGGCGCTTGATGATGCACAAGAATCAGCTGATGCTGTGTATGATGCATTCAACAAAGGTTTGCTATCAGAAACAGAAAAGCACGTGAAAATAATCCGTCTATGGCAAAGTGTGCAATCTCAAATCGAGAAAATGATTCCTGCAACATTACCTGATAACGGCCCTGTGAATGACATGGTCCTTTCAGGAGCTCGTGGATCTATTGGTAATATCAACCAGATGGTTGGTATTAAAGGTCTTATTGCCACTGCGCAGGGAACAACCATCGAGTTGCCGATTAAGTCTTCTTTCAAAGAAGGTCTTACTCCAATCGAATACTTTATTTCAACTCACGGTGCACGTAAAGGTATGACAGATACCGCCTTGAACACTGCTAAGGCTGGTTACTTGACTCGTAAACTGTTTATTTTAGCACAGTCAGTTATCATTACTGAATTTGATTGTAAAACTAATGATTCGATCATTTCGACTAAGAAAACTGCTTCAGGTATCGAAACATCTTTCAGTAAAAACATTTTTGGTAGAATTTTGGCAGCCGACTTAGCTGATGAAAATGGAGAGGTGTTATTTAAAAAGGGTCACTTGATTTCAAAAGATGATTCAAAAGTTATTGATAAGGCAGGAATCGAAGAATTGTACGTAAGATCTCCATTAACATGTAAAACAGACAGAGGTGTTTGTTCAAAATGTTACGGTGCCGACCTTTCAACAGGTGAGCTTATCGATCTAGGAGAATCAGTTGGAACTATTGCTGCTCAAGCTATTGGTGAACCTGGAACACAGCTTACTATGCGTACCTTCCACGCCGGAGGTGTAGCTGTGTCGGGAGGAGATATTACTGCTGGTCTTCCACGTGTTGAAGAATTATTTGAAAACAGAACACCAAAGAATCCTGCAGCTATTGCATCTCATGATGGAGTTGTAACTGCGGTTATAGAAAAGAACAATGAGAAAGTTATAAGAATCTTGCCAGATGTGCCTTTGAAAGCTTCAAAGAAAACAGGTAGTGAATTGGAATTCTCAGTTCACCCAGTTCGTATCGTTCAAGTAAAGGTTGGTCAACATGTAACTAAAGGTCAAATCATGACTGATGGTTCAGCTGACGTAAATGAGATCTACGAGTTTGCAGGTCGTGATGCAGCTCAGTCATATATCATCGGAGAAGTTAAGAAGATTTACGAACTACAAGGTGTAAATCTTGGACGAAAACACATCGAGATTGTTGTTCGTGAGATGTTCAATCGTGTAATTATTACTGATAAGGGAGACACAGAACTTTCTATGGGTGATGTTGTAGAAACATTCGAATTTGTTAGAACAAACAGAATCTGCGCAGAAAAAGAAAGTATGCCAGCAAAAGGTAGAACAACGATCATGGGTACTATGGAAGGATCACTAAATAGACAATCTTTCCTAACCGCAGCCTCATTTCAAAACACAAACCGTATCTTAGTTAATGCGTCTCTAAAGGGTCAGCATGATCCACTATACGGTATTATGGAAAACACTTTGATTGGTAGATTGATACCAGCAGGAACAGGCTTTGAAGGAAGTAAGAAATATCAAGATATTTTAAATCTTCAAACAGAGTTAAATAGCCAATACGAAACGCAAGATGAAGAGGTTGAGGTCTATAATATAAAAAGAAAAGTTGTCTAGCTACATACATGACCTGAATTTGTTATAATAAAGTAGTCTCCAAACAATTGACTTAGATATATCTTTCAGGGAGTTCGTGTAAATTTAAGCCTTGGCTTGAGTTTTAGAACACCCACCTAGTATTTTACTAGGTTCAATTGGTTTGGGGGCTTTAGGAGGGGTGGTTTATTTAAGTGAGTTTTACGAACGACACTTTGCCCTAGGCAAAGCGCTCCGTAGGTCCGACCCGCAGGAATTTTCCTAGAAAATTCTGAGGACTTCTCGGCAGAGTGAACAAAATAAACGACTCTTGCTAAAGCCATGAATAATAAAAAGCTATTCTTTATAAGTTTAACCATGTTGATTTTACTTATAACTTTTGACACCATCGCAAAAGTTTCTAGTTTTTACTATTTTTATCCCAATGCTGACATACTCATGCATTTTATTGGAGGTTTGTCTGTCACAACTTTAGCGATTTCGATTTTAAAATATTTAAAGATGGATAATAATATCAATATATTTGTTGTTATTTTCTTTTTATCCATATTTTGGGAATATGTTGAGTTTCGAATCGGAAAAAACGTATTGATGAATATAAGTTTTTGGGTAGATACACATGTTGATTTGCTTATGAATGCTTTAGGTGGGATAATGGCATATATATGTTTTTACAAAATACCACTACGCAAGAATCTTCTAAAGATTCAAAAGAATTTGCCAAGATAACTTTC
>JAYSOO010000099.1:0-7028 GCA_043722755.1 Candidatus Parcubacteria bacterium | reverse complement strand
GAAAAAAATTATAGTTGCAATGATATTGATGCAAATGTCTGTATAAAACCAGATGAAGCAAAAAAACCACTATCAATCATGATTGTTGGGGTGATGTTATTGATATCCATCATGTTCATTGGACTTATTTTCAAAATTTACCAAAAAAGAACCATTAATAAAATATGAATAAAACTATGAAAAAAATACTTTCAAAATTTAAAATTAAAAAAAATGTCTTGAGAATAGTTTTTGTGTTCGTATGTGCGTTTTCAAGTTTGAGCTATGTCTTTGCAGAGGATTGGACTTACCCATATAGTCCATATCCAGCCATTGATGTACAAAACCCTTTAGCACATATATGTATTGATGCTGTCTGTGAACCTGATGGTTCTGAGACTGATAGTTACTCTTATTTTTATAAACCATTTTATTTTAAAACTACACCTCGACTTCTGGATAAAGTATCTATGAGCTATGTCTTTACACGAAATACATCTAAAACTACCTACGGATTTTACACACCGTTAGAAATAGGAGCCGAAATTCTTCCTGTGGAAGGTCCTACAAGGCTTTTTTCTGAAGTCTCTTCAATTAAAATTAATAATGTAGGCACTATACAGGATTTTATACATCCTGGTTCAGATTATGTTGGAACAGGAGGATCTTATTTGATGGGTATCATTAGAGTTATGGCAAACAGTATTAAAAATTATTATGCCTTTTATTCTAAGGAAGATACTTCATATATAAGTGCTTCACCATTCCAACAAGAATTAAAAAGGGCGACATTTGTAAGTGAAGATCCAAGCATTATTGAATGTGACGCTTCAAGGTGTATTGCAAAAAAAGTCGGGGTGACACATATATCTGTAACTTTTCCAAATAAAACTTTAACTTCGTCAAAGCCTTTTCAAAAAGCACAAGATATACCTACGCTGTCAGACACAAATCAAGGTTATACATATTTTAATATTGAAAAATATAATCCAGTGCTTGATAGGAGAGTGAATACGCTTACTCAACCATATCCTTATTGGACAGAAAGACATCGTGATTATTCATTACCAGTGAGATATCCTACTGTATATTTTCCAGTTAAGGTATCTGCACCAGCTACCGCCTCATCGACTGTGACCTCGTGTTCAGATACAACAAACATTACTTCAACTGGTGCCACTATAAACTGGACCTATACAGATGGGGAAAATAAGCCTCAAACAAATTATCAAATACAAATAGCTACGAATTCTTCATTTAACAGCGACACAATCGTTCAATCAGTTGCTGCTCCCTCAAACACAGATGTATCAAACATAAGAAGCGCTGCAATAACTGGTTTAAATGCAAACACTACATATTATGCAAGGGTAAGATCCGACAATGGAACAACATGGAGTGATTATTCATCTTGTGGATCAGGTTTTACCACCTTAACAAATGACAACTCTACAACCACTTGTGTATGTCAAAACAGAAGCCAAGTCTGTACAACTGATGGAGTTGCTTCAACAATGTCAAACTCACCTTTATGTGATTTGAAGTCATCGTGCGGTGCGGTAACTTCTGGAACTAATACAGTGTTCACCATCATTCCAGAAAATGACATAGGCGATATAACGTATGTACATGATACAATGTCTACAAAAAAAACCGATAAGACTCCATACGTTTATACCACACCTAAAACAACAGGTTGGCAATCATTGTCAGTAGATTTGACAGATGAATATGATGGTCATACTTCAAATGCTAAATGTTCTATAGACAACACTATTGTTGGTAGTAAAACTCCTACTATAAATATAAAAAAATCACCATCAGTAACTCTTAATAAAAACGGGCAATGTACCATATATTGGGATATAAAAGATATGCCAGATGGTGCAAATTGTTTACTGTCTGGTTGGGGTATAAATCCAAGTTATGAGGCTACAGGTAAATTATCAAAAGTAATCTCAGGAATACCATCGAATAAGAAATATACAATAACTTGCTCAGGCGGTGGTTTAACACCACCGATAGTTGCTTCAGTTATATGTCGTATTAATCCTGATATAAAGGAAAATTAAATGAAATACGATTTTGCTATTTTTTCAAATTCTCAAAAATATATCACAAAGGTACTTCTATTTTGATAAATCAAAATAAGTTGAGCAAAGCTTTTCAACTCCCGCCCGAAAGTGCAATTATACACTTTCTCATCACCTATATAGAAAAAATCACAGAGCAAGTCTGTGATTTTTCTTTTTTGTGGAGATGGAGGGAGTTGAACCCTCGTCTATATAGGTATAACACATACATCTACGTAACATAGATATGTTTTCAAGCTTCGTTTATATGATTATAAATACACATCCAAACATCATATAAACTAATCTTATGATCTTGATTAGGACTCAAGATAACATCCTAACCTTGCTTTGCTATATTACGCCTTATCTCTCACACAAAGCAGATAAAAGTAAGACGTCTCGCATGAGGTAGAGCTAGGCTCTAGCAAAGGCGAAAGAGTTGCTGAATCCAAAAGAGGACGCAACAGCTTTTTGTGTTTTAGCACATAAGTTTCCTCAAAGTTTAACGAGATTTGAGGGTACTCGGTTACGCATATGTGTCAAAGATCTATATATCGAATCCGGTCATCCCCGTATTCTTGTAAACGATGTCTACAGGGGTATTATGACATATTAGAGTTTTTTGGCAATAACATCAAAACGATGGCTATATTTAGTTGCACCATTTACCAATCGACCTTCACCCTCTTGTTCTTTTAAAGAAATGATTTCCATGTCAGATAATAACAACCGCACTTCTTCCTTAGTGTGCCCGAATCCATACCCTAATGTTTTATCATCATTGTTTCCGACAAAAGTTGCGCAAAAGATACCATCTTTCTTCAGGGATTTTTTTATTTTTTCTATAACTTCATTGAACATGTCGGGTCTAACAAATAGTAAGGATAATATTGCAGAGGCCATATCATATTCATTTTCTGGAAAATCAAAATTTTCAAGAGTGGATTGCACAACTGTAATTTTTTCTTTACCAAAACGCTCAGCTTCCTTTGAAAGTAGAGGGCTGCTATCAAGGGCTGTTACTTGAAATCCTTGATTTATAAGAAATTCAGTATCCCGTAAGGCTCCAGCTCCTAGGTCTATCGCTTTGTTTTTATGGGTCACAAATCCAACGGCATCAAGTACGACTTTGGGAATATGGGCATTTCTTGTCCTTTCATAATAATTTTCCCATTCTGGTTTTGGTTCTCTAAAATTCTCTGGATTCATTTTTTAAGTATTACATATCAACTATTGACACGTCTAGTATAATATAACCCATGACAACCTATTTTAAAGAAGACCCATATATATTTACCCAAGATTCTATAGATACCGTTCCATTTTATTATAAACACATCCCAGCATCACCCTGTATTCATATTCGTCTAGTTTTCGACTACGGAGCAATGCATGATCCTAAAGGAAAAGAAGGAGAAGCTCATTTTTTGGAACACATGCTGTTCAAAGGTTCAAATTTATTTGCCGATGAAAAAGCTGTAGATAACTTTTCTAAAGTATATACTCTTAAAAGTTTGAATGCTTGTACGAGCTTTTACAATTTCTCGGTTGTTGGAAAGACATTGCCTGAAAATACTGAAACAGTTTTAAATGGAATGTTTGATATGATCATCAATGCAAAATTGAGAGAAGTTGATGTTGAGAATGAAAGAAAAGTTATCATTCAAGAAATATGGAGATCATATAACAATGAAAAATATATAAAATATGCAAAAAAGTATACAGAAAATAACTTATACGACATACCTGTGCATACCCGTATGGGTATGGCATTTGGATGGGTAGAGACAGTAAACAACACGAAGGCTGAAGACCTAGATCGAGCCAAAAAACAATTCCTCGTTAAGAGCAATCTAAAGGTTTTTATTGCTGGCAATCTGGAAGATTTGGATAGTATAAAAAATATTTTAGAAACAAATATATGTAAAATGATTGTGGGGGAAAAATCAGTAAGTCCAGATGTTCCTGATATTATACATAGGCCTAAAATAAATTTATTCTCTAACGAATATGGGCAAGTTGGTTTAGGAAATTCCAACCAGGCTAGTATTGAATATGAACTTATTATGCCAAAATTTAATATTGAAAAGGATTCTAAAAAAATAGCAACATTGACGCTTACCAGTTTGGTTTTAAATGAGTTGGTATATGAAAAATTAAGAACTGAAAATAACCTTTGTTACTCTGCGAGTGTGAGTAAAAACAATAACCAGACATACACAGCTTTTTATATTTTAAGCAAGCTAAATGCGAAGTATGTTGATAAGGCTGTTTCTTTGATAAACGAAATAATTGATAATTACAAAACCGGAATACATGAAAAAGTATTTACAGAAAGCAAAAAATTAATTATTGATAGATTAATTTCGAACGAAAGATTGACAGGAGATTTGGTTGATAATGTTGTGTCTGATATAAAAGTTTTTGGTAAAAATATAGGATTGAATCCGTACATAGCAGAATTAGAAAATGTTCAATATCAGGATACTGTGGCATTTGCCAATCAATATTTTAATAAAGATCAATTTGTTCTTGAAATACTGAAACCAAATAAAAAGAACCTGTTGAGTAAAGTCCTGTCTTTATTAACGACGTAGAGTGAGAGAAACAAAAGTAAAAAACTTTTGTTTCCGAACCGAGGAGTTAACAGGTCAATACCTCGGAGCTCTGCATCGGGGAGGTATTCATTTTCAAAAAAAATTAACGCTTAAATATTCGGTCAATATCCCTCTGGGCATCTTTCTTTTTCAAAGTCTCACGCTTATCAAATTTTCTCTTTCCTTTAACGAGAGCAATCTCAATCTTGATCAGACCTTCTTTGCTGTAGACTGATAGGGGAATAAGGGTGTGTCCAATCTGTTCAGTCCTCAGTTTGAGCTCAGCAATCTGCTTCTTCTTAAGCAGAAGTTCTCTTGATCTTGTCTCGACATACGAGGCTGGAACATTTTCAATTTGTAAAGGTTTTATGTTGGCTCCAACCAATTGAACTTTATTTGCCTTGTCTATCAATATATAAGCCCCATCTAATGACATGTGAGCTGCACGTATTGCCTTAACCTCATACCCAAAAAGCACCACACCTGCTTCAATTTTCTCAAGTATTTCGTAATTATGATGCGCTTTTCGGTTTTGAATAATACTCATATTTATATAGATAATAACATAAAAAAATGGTAATATCAGGGTATATATGGTTAAAAACAAAAAAGAACACAGCATAAAAACAATACTGGCCAAAAATATCTTTGGAATAATTGTATTATTTGCAATAATATTCATTTTATCGAGCTATTTGCAAAATGATAAATCAAGTCAGGAGATTAGCTTGAGTGAGTTGGTAAATGATATAAATGCTGAAAAAATTGCTTCTATTAAAAACATTAATGATAAAATCGAAGTTACCTATAAGGATAAATCGATTAAATTTTCTAAAAAAGAAAAGCAGGCTTCTTTGACTGAAACACTTTCAAACTTAGGTGTTGATAAAGCTAGACTTGCTTCAACCACGATAGCTATACAAGATGATAAAAGTCTGGGTTATATATTCGGCAGTATATTCCCATTTATATTTCCTATAATTTTATTCTTATTGATTATTTGGTTTCTGTCTCGTGGTATGAAGGGTGTGGGAGGTGGACAAGCATTTTCTTTCGGATCATCTCGTGCAAAACTTTTGCAACCTGAGGGGCAAAAAGAAAAAATAACTTTTGCAGATGTTGCAGGTGTGAAAGAAGCAAAGCATGAACTTGAAGAAGTTGTTGATTTTTTAAAGAACCCTAAAAAGTTTACAGCTATCGGTGCACGTATTCCTAGGGGAATATTGTTGATGGGTGCTCCGGGAACTGGTAAAACATTATTGGCCCGTGCTGTTGCAGGTGAGGCTAATGTATCATTTTTCTCTATATCAGGATCAGAATTTGTAGAACTTTTTGTTGGTGTTGGTGCATCACGTGTGCGTGATATGTTTAAGGTTGCTCGTGATTCACAACCTGCAATCATCTTCATAGATGAGATCGATGCTGTAGGACGTGTTCGAGGAGTTGGTATGGGAGGTGGAAATGACGAGAGGGAACAAACTCTAAACCAAATCCTTGTTGAGATGGATGGTTTTGAACCGTCAGATTCTGTAATCATCATGGCTGCCACAAACAGACCAGATGTGCTGGACCCTGCTCTTCTTAGACCAGGACGTTTTGATAGGAGGGTAAATGTTGAATTACCTGATAGAAAAGATAGAGTTGAGATACTTAAAATACATGCAAAGAACAAGCCTTTTGAAAATGATATCAGACTTGAAACTGTAGCCGAGAGAACTCCTGGGTTTTCAGGAGCTGATCTTCATGCTGTTATGAATGAAGCGGCTATACTTGCTGCACGTGAAGATAGAAAAGAGATATCACAAGATGATCTTGTTCGGTCTATTGAAAAAGTAATGCTTGGGCCAATCAGACAAACTCATGCTTTATCTAAAAAAGAAAAAGAGTTAACAGCATATCATGAAGCGGGACATGCGCTAACTGCGTCTATACTTCCATATGCTGATCCGGTTCACAAGGTTTCTATCATTTCACGCGGACGTGCTGCAGGGTATACCCTCAAGCTTCCAAATGAGGAAAAGAAAATGCAGAGCAAGCTTGAGTTCCTGGATGATATTGCAGTTTCTCTTGGTGGATATGTTGTTGAAAAAACTATTTTCAATGATCTGACAACTGGTTCATCAAATGATTTACAAGTCGCTTCATCTTTAGCTAGAGATATGGTTACAAAATACGGTATGTCTGACGCTGTTGGTCCTGTAGCATTAGAGCCTGCCGGAGGGCGTGCTATGTTTGGCAACAGTGTTGATTCTAAAAACTATAGTGAAAAAACAAATGAATTTATTGATAATGAAGTCTCAAAGATTATGAATGATGCATATAAGAGAGTGCAAGATATCATCAACACAAACCGCGAATGTCTTGATGCGATATCAAA
>JAYSOO010000098.1:0-7065 GCA_043722755.1 Candidatus Parcubacteria bacterium | reverse complement strand
CGTAGGGCACGAAGCGTTGCGTGAAGCGGCGCAGCGTCTCGGGCATCACCGGTTCGGCGCCATTCGCCGCGATGCGCCACGAACTCAGGTCCAGCCCTTCGATCTGGTCGTCGGCGATGCGTTTCACGCACAGCTCGTAGGCGAAGTTCGGCGCCGCCGACAGCGTGCCGCGGTACTGCTGGATCGCCCGCAGCCAGCGCTCGGGGCGCGCCAGAAAGGCAAGCGGCGACATTTGATAGGTAAAAATGGTTCATATATAAAAAGTGTAAGTCATAAACCGCTTGTTGATGAAGATATTTTCTATAAGGTCCAAAGTGCTTTAAAAAAGAAAAATGTGAGTATCTATTATTCAAAAAAGATTAGCTATCCATTTAGAGGTATTGCTCATTGTTCAGAGTGCGGGAGGGTATATACACCATATATAAAGAAGGGTATTCAGTATTATGGGGTTCGATGTGATAAATCATGCATAAACACAAAAAAGAGCTTTAATCTTGATTATATTGAAAATGAGGTTGGTAAGATATTATCCACACTTTATTTTACTGATGAAGAACTAGAACAGCTAGATTCTAGGACCAGAACAGATGTTTCAGTATTTGAAGACAAAAGACTAAGAGATATAGAAAACCTAGATAGGCAGAAAAAGAAGATTCGTGAAGATTTGACATATTTAAGGACAAACAAAATATCACTATTGAGTAGCTCTGTATATTCTATGGATGAGTTTGTACAAGAAGAAAATAGACTTTCTAAAGAACTTACTATTTTACAAGATTCAGAACAGGTTTCTGATATGGCAATGCATGAAGTTGTTACTGATATTATAAAACTTTCCGAACTCTTAAAAAACACACACTCATATTACTCTTTTGCAAATACAGAGGAAAAGGAGCAAATTATAAGAATAATATTTTCCGAACTCTCAATATCTAATAATACCTTTACTTATCAATGCAAAAACGGCTTCAAACCATTTCAAAGCCGTTTTCACTCTGTTTGTGGGCAAGGAGGGACTCGAACCCTCAATCCGTGAAGAACTAGTTCCTAAGACTAGCGCGTATACCAATTCCGCCACTTGCCCAATATTCATGTCCGCCTAATAGGATTTGAACCTATGACCGTTCGCTTAAGAGGCGACTGCTCTACCAACTGAGCTATAGGCGGTTATGTAAACTCAAATCATAATAAGCTTGTGGACCCGAGGGGATTCGAACTCCTGACCTCCTCAGTGCAAATGAGGCGCTCTACCAACTAAGCTACGGGCCCAATACAGACTAATATACTATTTTTTGGGTTAAAAAGCAATACTTTATAGTTTCTTTATTGTTTCTTTATTAAAACTTCAACTCGTAAAATTTATTATAGAGCTATGAAAAAACAATACCACAGGGGCACTTATGTTTTGTCGAGGCAAAACAAGTCGCAAAAAGGATTTATAGCTCTATTTTTTATATTAGGAATATCTTTTACATTCCTAACCTGGGTTTCATTAAGCTCTGAAAGGGTATTTGAATATATCAATATAAAAAATATTTTTACAAGTAACAGGTCTCTTGTTCATAATCACATGCTCTGTGCTGATGCTTTCATCAATATTCTCATAGACTCTAGATACAATCTCACTTTTTCTGGGAATGTGTATAACTTCAAAAGAAGCTTGTATTATTCGGATGAATTTTTGTGTCAGGTTAAATCAATAAGTGTTGTATATCAGAATAACTCTATCAAGACAGTTTTCTTTATTATTGCTGATTTTGGCTTCGAATATCAGTTTAAAAATGGATTCATAAATCACATAAAATCTTTTAATATATTTTAGAGGTGTTTGTTTAGAATATATACATTATCAATTAAACAAATAAAACAAAATATATGAAAATAAAACAACAAAAAAAAGGATTCACTCTAATAGAGATATTGGTAGTGATTGGAATTATAGGAATATTGGCAACAGTGGTACTTGTGGCCGTAAACCCTGCCCGACAATTCAAGCAAGCTAGAGATTCACAGAGGGTTGCAAACGTAAATACTATATTAAATGCACTAGGGCAAAACATAGCTGATCACGAAGGTAACCTGTTCTGTGACGGTGCTATTAGGACTCTTGAGGTATCAGCATATCAAATCAGAAGCGGTCTAGGAAGCTTTGATATTGCAGATTGCTTGGTTCCTGATTATTTGCCGAAACTACCTTATGATCCTAAAAATGAAACAGCTCATTATGAGAATGAGGATGATTACGACACAGGGTATCAATTGCGAGTTGGCGAAAACGGCAGGTTGACCGTTGTTGCACGAAGTGAGATTAATCCAGACCAGGAAATTTCAGTGACAAGATAACTTAACGAAATCACTTGAATTAATATTGCATTAATGTTATATTGTATGAATTATGAAATTATTATCGTCACTCAAAAAAGCAGATCTTCGTCAAGGTGAATTTATTGTACGTCGTGGAAAACATCTATACCGTATTAATAAGGCCAATCGTAAGCGAAACGCAAAACAAGGCTAAGCCTTGTTTTTTGATTTACAAATTAGAGACACTGTGTTTATTGACAATTCCAGTGTCTTTTATTTATATAATATGTCTTTTATGTCCTTAAAGACAAAAGGCTATATCTAAATGAGGAAAACATCATGTCCTTGACAAGGTACTTGACTCTTGTTTGACTTATATCAACAAATATGATAAAAATGTAAAATATATATGGCAAACACTTCAACACCTACGTTTTCATTTAAGGTGAAAAATGTAACTAAAAAATTATTATCAGCTATACCTGAACGCTCAAGGGTTATTATTTCACATCGTTTCGGACTGGATAAAAGTACTGAAAAAATGACATTGGAAGCAATTGGTGAAAATTATGACATTACTCGAGAAAGAGTAAGGCAGATAGAGGCCAACTCAATAATAACTATTAGAAAATCTCAAGTATTCAAAGAAGAGTCTAAAGTATTTGAAGAGTTAGCTTTGTACATAAAAAAGATTGGGGGAGTTATAGCGGAGCGAGATTTGCTAAATCATCTATCAAAGGATGAATCAACTCAAAACCACTATCATTTTTTATTGATCATCGGGGACCAATTCAAGAAGGAGAAAGAGACTGAAGAATTTCACCACAGATGGCATGTAGATTCAGAGCTTTCAAAGAAGATTCACGATGCTTTGAAAAAGTTGTATATGAATCTAGATGACAACTCTTTGATACCTGAAAATGAAATGATCAAGTCTTTCATGGATAATGTTAAGGATATATCAGAAGAACTAAAAAATGATGAAATATCAAAAAGATGGTTGCGTATTTCAAAACATATCGACAAGAATCCTCTGGGAGAATGGGGTAAATCAGCTTCAACTAATGTAAAAGTGAAAGGTATAAGAGATTATGCATATCTTGCAATGAGGAAGCATGGATCTCCTGTTCACTTTAAGGAAATCGCTAAACTTATCCAAAACGTGTTCGGTAAAAGAGCACACGAGGCTACAACACACAATGAGCTTATAAAGGATAATAGATTTGTACTGGTTGGACGTGGTCTATATGCTCTAGCTGAGTGGGGATATGTGTCAGGTGTTGTAAAAGACGTTATAGTTAAAGTGCTAAACAAGTATGGCCCTATGACAAGAGAGGAGATATTCGACAAAGTTATGAAAGAGAGATATGTGAAAGAAAACACCATATTAGTCAATTTGCAAAATTCTTCAGCTTTCAAAAAGGATTCTTCAGGTAAATATCACGTAATAGCTGAAAAATAAACTTGATTGCCAATATTATTTGTGCTATGCTTTTCTTACTATTTATTAATAATCAAATTCATTCAAATTAAACAAATTACATGCGTATACTAGGTATCAATCTTAACGATAATCAAAGAATAGAAATGGCTTTGACAGCTGTATTCGGTATTGGTCGTTCAAGAGCTCATCATATATTAGATAAGGCTGCTATTGAATATAGTAGAAAGCCCAAAGATTTAACCGTTGAGGAAGAAAATACAATTCGTCTTCAAGTTGAATCTTTTAAGCTGGAAGCTGATCTAAAAAGAGAAATTGGTACAAACATTAAAAGACTAAAAGATATCAAGTCTTATAGAGGTGTGAGACATATGAAGAGATTACCTGTACGTGGACAAAGAACAAAATCAAATGCTCGTACTCTTAAGGGTGTTAAAAAGACTATGGGTTCTGGTAAAAAGAAAGAGACCAAGAAATAAAATAGCGATAAAATATTAAGAAAATAAATTAAACTAATCATTCAACATTCATTATCATGGCAAAAACAATAGTAAAAAAAACAGCTAAAGATGCAAAAGCTTCATCTAATAAGTTAAGTAAGAGAAAAATGGCATATGCCATTTTGAATATTCAATCTACATACAACAACACAAAAGTTGTACTAACAGATGAAAAAGGAAATCCAGTAGCTTCTTCATCATCAGGCTCACTAGGTTTCAACGGTGCTAAAAAAGGTACACCTTTTGCTGCAGCTAAAATCGGTGAAGTGTTAGCTGACAAAGCTATCATGATGGGAGTGAAAGAAGTTGGTGTTGTTATCAAAGGAACAGGTTCAGGACGTGAATCAGTAGTAAGATCATTTATATCAAAAGGTATTTCAATAGATACTATCAAAGATAGAACTCCTGTACCTCACAATGGTCCAAAACCTAAGAAGCCTAGAAGAATCTAATCATTTAAACAATTATAATAATAAATTAAACATATGAAAATCGGTCCAAAATTTAAAATAGCAAAACGTTTAGGTGCTCCAATCTTTGAGAAAACTCAAACTCAAAAATTTAGAGTAAAAATGGAAAATGCTCCAAAAGGTAAAAAAGGCAAGAAGAACGTATCTTCTTATGGTCTTCAGTTGATTGAAAAACAAAAAGCTAGATTTACATACGGTATTACAGCTGGTCAATTTGGAAAATATATAAAACAAGTTATCGATTCTAAAACTGTTCACGGTCCAGAAGAATTATATAAAAAGCTAGAAACAAGATTGGATAATGTTGTATACCGCATGGGACTATCTAACACAAGACGTTTTGCCAGACAAATAGTTTCTCACGGTCATATCTTGATTAATGGTGTTAAAAACACAGTTGCGTCAACAGTGGTAAGAGAAGGTGATGTTATATCAGTTCGTGAAGGTAGTAAGAAAACAAAAACTTTCCATGACTACGGAGAGCGAAGTAAGAGTCATACTGTACAAGACTGGCTAGCATTCGATGGAGATAAGATGTCTGGAAAAATAATAAAAATGCCTACATTACAAGGACAAGAGGTATTGTTTGACCTAGGTCAAGTGATCGAGTTCTCAAAGAGATAGTATAAATAATAATTAATTATTAACTAAAAATAAAAACAAAATTATGAACACATCAATAGTATCACCATCAAAACCAAAGATTATAAAAGAAACTGATAATAAGGGTTCTTATGAAATAGGTGGTTTGTATCCAGGATATGGGCATACACTAGGAAACTCATTGCGCCGTATCATACTGTCATCACTTCCAGGTGCTGCTATAACCTCTATAAAAATAGCTGGTATACCTCATGAATTTTCAACAATAAAAGGTATAAAAGAAGATGTTATATCAATGATCTTGAATCTTAAGAAAATTAAATTTTCTATAGTTACAGGTGATGAAATTGTATTGACACTAAAGAAAAAAGGCATTGGAGCTATTACTGCTGCTGATATCGATGTTGCTGGTCAAGTTGAGATACTGACTCCTGATCAACATATTGCCACAGTCACAGAATCAGATGCTGTACTTCAGATGGAAATAACTTTATCAAACGGTATCGGTTATGTTTCAAAAGAAGTGATTCAAAGAGAAAGGGTACCAGTTGAGTCAATAGCACTTGATGCTGCTTTTTCTCCAATCGTAAACGTATCATATGATGTTGATCAAATGCGTGTTGGCGATAGAACAGATTTTAATAGATTGATAATTAATATAGAAACTGATGGATCAATAACTCCAAAAGAGGCTCTTGAAAAATCTATAGAAATAATGATTTACCAATTGAAAGCTATTATCGATTTTCAAGATATTGAAGAGGTGAAGCCTGAAATTGAAAATAAAAAAGAAGATTCCAAAGAAGATGAGGAGAGTAAACTGGATAAAGATGTTCTAGACGACGTTTTAAAAACTCGTATTGAGTCACTAGAGATCAGTCAAAGAACTATAAACGCTCTTATAGAAGCCAACATTAGAACAATCGGTGGTTTGATCAGAAAGAAAGAAAAAGATCTACTAGATGTTGACGGAATGGGTAAAAAAGGAATAGATGAGCTAAAAGAGATATTGGCCAAATTTGATTTAACAATAAAAGAATAAAAAGCTTGATTTTTAACAATATTTAAGATATATTTACAGGACTATGAGACATCACAATGCAAACAGAAAATTTAATAGAGGAAGAAATCAAAGAAAAGCTTTGATCAGATCATTGGTACGTGAGCTTTTTGTGCACGGAAAAATCCAGACAACTTTGGCTAAAGCTAAAGAGTCTGCTCCATATGCTGAAGATTTTATAACAAAAGCAAGAATTGATACTGTTGCATCAAGACGTGACGTAGCAAAACGCATGGCAAACAGCGATATTGTTGGAAAGCTATTCTCAGAAATTGCTCCAAAATATATCGGCAGAAATGGTGGATACACAAGAATTATCAAAACAGGTCCGAGACAAGCAGATGGTGCTCTTATGGCTTACATAGAATTAGTATAATTAATATAATCAAATGAAATACACAATCGACGCAACAAATAAAAGATTAGGTAACTTAGCACAAGACGTGGCAAAACATCTTATGGGTAAAAACTCAGTAGATTTTGCTAAAAACGTAGTAGCTGATGTTGAAGTTTTGGTTATCAATGCTTCAAAGCTTGATATAACTGATAAGAAAAAAGATGAGAAATATTATCTTACATACTCAGGATATCCAGGTGGACAAAAGAAAGAATGTCTAGGTCACCTATTAGAAAGAAAAGGAGTAGAAGAAGTTATCGTTCGCGCTGTGTCAAGAATGTTACCAAAGA